>DAIDHM010000164.1 GCA_027459705.1 Ktedonobacteria bacterium
ATGGGGTGGATTCAATGCCAGAAACAGGTGAGCACGTTGCCACGCAGTTTGGCATCACCCGGGAGGATCAGGATGCTTACGCGCTCCGTAGCCAGCAACGCGTTGCTCTGGCGCGCGCGACGGGTTTCTTTGATGAAGAGATCACGCCGGTGAAGCTCACCTCTAAACCAGGCGAGACCCGCATCGTTGACGACGAACATCCCCGCCCAACAACCTCGCTGGCGGCGTTGGCGGCCCTCGCCCCCATTGTTGCGCCTGGTGGAACGGTGACGGCGGGCAACGCGGCAGGCATCAATGATGGCGCTGCCGCTGTTTTGCTGGCTTCCGAAGACGCTATCACAACGCATCACTTGACGCCCCGCGCGCGCATCCTGGGCATGGCAACGGCAGGGGTCGAGCCGCGCATTATGGGTATCGGTCCAGTGCCGGCGACGCATCGCTTGCTGGAAAGATTGCAATTATCTATTGAGGATTTTGCGGTCATCGAGCTCAATGAAGCTTTCGCCAGCCAGGTATTGGCCTGTCTGCGCCAGTTTCAACTGCCCGACGATGTCAGATGGGTGAATCCTAATGGGGGCGCGATCGCGCTGGGACATCCGCTCGGTATGAGTGGTGCGCGCCTGGTTCTCACTGCCGCTCATCAGCTGGAAAGACAGGGCGGCCAGCGCGCGCTGGCGACCATGTGCGTTGGTGTCGGCCAGGGCGTCGCCCTGGCGATGGAACGAGTTTAGCGCAACGTAGCATGTCCACAAAAGCGAGGAGCACGAGTACAATGCAAGATCAATTGTTGGCGGCACGGAACCATGTCTGGATTGAGCCAGCCAGCGAAGAACAGCTCCCGATTGTATTGGAAATTTACGTCGAGGTTGCTCGCTGGCTCTGGGATCGCGGGATCCATCAGTGGAATCCAGAAGAATTCACAACCGAGGAGTTTATGCCGCTGGCAACCGCGGGAGCGATCTGGCTGGCCTGGGGGCGAGAGCCCGCCGGTGCGGGTGAGCGGACCCGGTCCATCCAGGCGAGCGATGCGCTGGCTACCATCACCTTGACCTGGTCTGATCAGGCGATCTGGGGGCCAGACGACGGTGACGCGGGCTATATCCATAAACTGGCGGTGCGCCGTGCTTACGCCGGCAAGGGTCTCGCGAGCCGCTTGCTCCGCCATGCGGAAGCCCTCATAGCAGCCCGTGGCCGCCGTTGCGCGCGCCTGGATTGCTGGGCGAAAAATGACGCACTGCTCCGATTCTATGTCGCACAAGGATACCAACTGCGTGATAGGGTCGCCGAGGAATCCTGGGAAGTGGCACGCTTTGAACGCCAGGTGGATCCTGCACCATAGGTTCCCTCTATCTCCCTGTGAGTCCGCCACCGCTGACGGAAAAGAACATGGAGTCAGGTGGATACTTTTATGATGCGGCCTGACTGTCCTATCTTGTGGAATCGATCATCCCCGTCACCCCACCAGGAACAGCGCTAATAATGCCGCGAGCAATGTGAGCAGGGTCACCCACCAATTCTCGCGAAGATAGTGACCCCAGCTTATGGTGATCTCTTTGCGGCGCAGTTGTTCGAGCCAGAGCAAGGTCGCTAATGATCCATACGGCGTCAATTTCGGACCGATATCCACGCCCAGGATGACCGCATAGTTGGCGCTAGCATGCGAGACGCCGCGCATCGCCAGGACGCCTACCAGCGCCGCGGGCAGGTTATTGACGCTCCCCGCCAGTCCCGCCAGGATTGCGCCGATCCCCAGAATGCCGCTCAGCCCCAGGGCCGTATTTTGCGAGTGAGCGAGTGGCGCCAGCGCACGGATGGGCGTCACAATGAGGCTTAAAGCTCCAGTATCGAAAGCAGCGATGATCACGACGAACATTCCCAGGGCATACACCAAGATCGACCAGGGTGCCGCACGGAGAATCGAACGGACCTGCGCCGCCAGACGGATGCGCGTCATCACCAGCATAAAAATAGCCGCCATGCCAGCAATCAAGGCGATGGGCAGATGCCAAATACTTCCTAACAGGTAGCCAACGATGAGAAAGAGGAGCGATCCCATGCCACACCAGAATAAGACGATATCACGTAACGCTTCTCCAGGTAATCCCATAGTTTTCGCTGCGTAATAGATGCCGAGATCGCGCCGAAAACGTACCGCAAAGCAGCACCCCCCAACCACGAGCGCCACGACGGTCGGCACTGCCATATGTGCAGCGACTTCGACGAATGTGAGATGATTGGCGTCGGCGATAATAATGTTCGTCAGGTTGCTGGGTACAAAGATGGTACTCAATGCGTCAGCGAAGAAACCGGTGGCAAAAAGTATGGGAAAGCGATGACGCATCTCTGGAAAGATCGCTTGCAGAAGGACCGCGAAGACGGGCGTCAACATGAGCACCGCGCCGTCGTTCGCTAACAATGCCGAAGTTATGGCCGTCAACGCCACGGCCATGCCATAGAGCCGCCAGCCTGAACCACCCGCCAGGCGCGCCAGGTGCAGCGCCGCCCACGTGAAGACGCCGTTTCGCTCCAGGGTCTCTGAGAGCAGAAAAAGCGCAATCAGCGTCAGAGTCGCATCCCAGGTGTCGCCAAAAACGATCAATAGTTCATGTGGCGGGACAAGCCCCAGCCCGATGACCAGGATCGCGCCTATTCCAGCAGGCCAGGCGACCCCGAGGCCGCGGGGCCGTATAATCACAAGGGCCAGGACTGCAAGCAAGATCAGCAATGCCAGGAAAGTTGCCATGGGTTCCTCACTGCGCGATGTAGTTCGGCCGATCTATGCATGCATGGACAGCATGTCGTACCGCGATCTGGACCTGGCAGAGAACGCGCAAGCGAGAGGCCAGACTAGCGTGCCGCAAGGAACGTAAGGTGTCCGACCTTAGAGCGTATGTGGCCGTATCTGTGTAACCGTCGCGTCAATTTGTCCATCACGCAGATGCACGGTCATGGTATCCTCAGGCTGCACATCAGCGATTGAGGTGACCGCGTGCTCGTCGTGATCGCGAGATACGAAACCATAGCCCCGCGCGATCGTCAGTAAAGGACTGAGCGACTGGAGCCGGAGAGCCGCGCCGCTCAGCCGTTCTTGATCGAGCGCGAGTCGATTGGTGACACGTGTGCGCATGGTCTCGACCAGATCATCAATCTGCTGACGAGCACGGTCATAGATGGCGCGTGGATGTTCGCGTAGCAGGCGTTGTTGAGCCACTGAAACCTCATCATACCATTGTTCCAACCGATCTTGCAGTAAAATTTGCAAGCGTTCGCGTTGGCCAGCGACCGCCGCGCGAAAGACCTGATATTCAGGCACGCACGCTGCGGCGGCGGCGGTCGGGGTCGCGGCTCGCTGATCGGCAACGAAATCAGCGATGGTAAAATCAGTCTCATGGCCAATGCCGGTGACAATTGGGATGGCTGAATCTGCGATGGCCAGTGCCACGTCGCGCTCGTTGAATGCCCACAGGTCCTCCAGCGAACCGCCGCCCCGCGCGACGATGATGACCTCGGCTTCGCCATGACGATTCAAAGCGCGAATCGCCTGCACGATCTGTCCTGCCGCTTCGTCACCCTGCACCAGAGTGGGAGCCAGAATGAGTCTGGCCATTGGCCAGCGGAGTCGAAATGTCCGCAGAATGTCGCGCAAGGCGGCCGCATTCGCCGATGTGACTATGCCGATGACCTTCGGCATCGGCGGCAAGGGGCGACGACGTGCGGGGTCCAACAGCCCCATGCCTTCCAGTTCCTGGCGAATTGCTTGAAAGCGCTGGAACAGAATGCCGACGCCCAAATCTTCATAGCGATCGGCGATCATCTGGAGATCACCCCGTTGCTCATAAAGTTCTACATGGCCATGCAGAAAAACCTCCATACCTGTTTTCACCGGCGCCAGACCGCTTCTGCGCCAAATGACACACCGGATGGCGGCTTTTTCATCTTTCAACGTAAAATAGCAGTGTCCAGAGATCGCTACTTTGGCGTCGGCGATTTCGCCTTTTATCCAGATGTCCGCCAGGTCCCTCTCGGATTCCACCATGTCCTTAAGATAGCGTAATATCTGACTCACAGAGTAAGCTTCCACTATTGGCGAGGTTGTCATCATGCTCCTTCTCTCTGCTTTCTCTTCCCAACCGGATGGTCCGGTGCCGCCGGATGGTCCGGTGCCGCCGGATGGTCCGGTGCCGCCGGATAGTCCGGTGCCATTACGTGGTCGTCTTTGTCGGCAACTGCCTCATGCCAGTAGAATGTAGTCTTTAATCATTTGATAACATGACTATCGCACATCCTTCTGTTGCTTACCATGCCTGGGGTACGTCTGTGTCTGGCGAGTGGCGCTTATACTGAATCTGGCAGACATCTGGTACGATCAATGTAGGAAATCATAGTTCCTGGTACCTCGATCACTTTTCATCAGCGCGCCACCATGGTGAAGACCATGGGCGCAATCTCATTGTCATAGAGGATTCAAGGTCATGATAGATCCGCCAACCGGACAGCCGGGTGCTGTCGCGGCATCCCCCACACCAGCGAGCGGCGCTACTCCTTCTGGTTCCACGGCGGCCAATCCACTCGCATCCAGCTCGATACCTGCTGCGCCGGGTGGCATTGGCACAGGCGTCGCGGTCCTCTGGGGACTGACCAGCCAATTGTTGACGACCATTGTCCTCGTAATCCTGGGTAAAACAACTTATGCCGGTGTGCCCACCTTCCTGGCGATCATCGGAATTCTGATTGGGGCGGCGTTGACGACTTATTGGGGCGAGATGGTACGATCTGGCAACCGAAATGCCATCCTGTTCTTGATTGTCTTCGCTATCCTCTTATTCCTGGGTGGTCTCACGCGTTTGGCCTGGGCGTTCAATATGGCGCGGATTGGTAATTTCTGGGTGCCCTATACCGAAGTCATCCTCGTGATCATCGCTCCAATTATCGTCGCGCGAATGGCACGACCCTCCACCTTCAAATGGATCAATGCGACGACCCCTGAAGCTGCGCGCGCGCGGCATGGGAGCACGGCCTGGTTAGCGACGATCATCGCACTGGCGGCGGTTGGTGGCATCTTGCAGGCACTGGCGGTCTTGCATAGCTGAGATAGCCGCGCCACAGTTGCTTGCCAGTTGGCCTGTTGTCACGACGTTGACGAGGGCAGGATGGGGACGCGCGGTGCCGTCCCTGTCCGTTCGATCCAGTCTCGCCCTGCGTCACAGGAGCCAAGGTAGGGACACCAGGCACAAAGTTGACTGGTTTTTTTGGTAAAATCATCGGCTCGAGTATAAGACTGGATAGTTGTCGCCACCGCTTTGATGGTCGTGACAAATGCTTCAAGTTGGTCTGGCGTGCGGTGGGTTCGGCGCGGATCCGCCGCGGCGAACCCGCTACGCTCATCATAGGGCAAGGTAATAAAGGTCACGCGCTTGGCCGGTGGGCCGAGCTGCGGGTCGCGCGTGCTGGCCAGGAGGTAGGCGGCAGCCTGATCCTTTTGATGTTCGAGTCCCGTTTCCCAGCGTCGCGACGCGGTCTTGAAATCGACAATTGTTCGCACTGGTGCTTGCGACGTAGTATCGATTGGCTCGGTGATGGCATCGATGCGCCCACTGAAGCTGAGGTCCGCGCTGAGGGGAAACTCAAAAGATTGCTCTACTGCTAAGGGATGATAGGGCACCCGGGAAACCAGGTCCGAGTAGGCGCGGATACTGGCATGACCCTGCCGACGTATCGCCGCGATTTCAGGGGGTTTGAGTAAGTTTGTTGGATCCTCGTTGGCGATAGTCTCGTCAAGAGCCTCTTCATAGTGTGCAATGACTTCCTCGTATGGATAGCCTTCGCCCCCATCGCGACGCGCTCTGCCATCATATTCCAGCGCGGCATGCACCGCCGTGCCGCCGATGAGTGCGGCAACCGGGGCGCGCGGAACACCACTCACGCGCAACCAGTAGCGGAAAGCGCACTGGTGAAAAGTCTCCATAGCGCTATATGAGAGCCGCAATGCTGCCATATTGGTTCTTCCCCCCGAACATTTAAAATACCATGGCATGCCTCAGCCGCAGACCACACGCGTATCCACATTGCTCCAGATGTTCTGGTATAACGAGGCGCGCACCTATCATATGATAGCATTCGGCACGGGACCCTCCGGTTGGCGAAGCCAAACATTGTGACCGGTACTGTCTTCTGAGTTGTCAGATGACCCAGCCGGCATGCGAAAAGACGATCATCAAACCCAGTTGGATGGGCAAACAAAGGGCGACGTAGGTGATCGTACGCCAACGATGCTGTGCCAGCCAGACACCCAGGACTATGAACAGGGGGAAGAGTTCCAAAGCGAATCGTGATTGGGAGAGCAGCGGCCATTCGCGCACAGGCTGCGCCAGGAAGAGCAGCAAGAGGGGGAGGGCGTAAAAGGTTGCGGAGACCGGGAGGCGGCGGATCGCTTGCCAAGCCAGTATCAGCATCGCGCAGACCGTCAACCATTCTTGCCAGGCACGGAAGGCAAAATAGCGTGTCGGTTGGATAAGTCCATCCAGGAACCCCCACCAAACGGTCTGCCAGGGCCAGGCCCAGAATCGGTGCCAACTGGCCTGTGCATGCAAAAAGGCCAGTGGATCGCCGACTGCTCGCCAGAGAAATGCCGCATAGATTGCTAATCCAATGGCCGGCCCTGAGCCGAGCAAGATATCTGCCCGGATTCTGCGCCAATGCCGCCAGTGGGCCTGACCCAGTTGTTGTTGTTGTGTCAGATATTCCCAGAAAAAGGGGAGCATCAAAAATAGCCCCGCCTGGCGTGTCAAGGCCGCGAGCATTCCCAGAATGGCCGCGCCAAGCCAATGTCCGGCGCGCATGCGGCGATAGGCGGCGATGGCCAGGGCGAGAAAGAGGCTTTCGGGATAGGCGACGAAGCCAAACAACGCGGTGGGAAACGCGCTGAGTCCGATGATGACGGCGCGACTTGTCGCCACATCGGTAAGTTCGCGACTCAATGCCGCGAGTTCAAAGAGCGCGATGATCCAGGAGCAATTTGCCATCAGCAGCCCGGCTACGGCGATGTCGCCGCCTGTCAGTGGGAGGGCCAAACGCAGCACGAGCGCCCAGAGGGGAAAGAATGCCGCCAGATGTGTCGGATCACCGTGAGGGTAGCCGTGGAGGGCAATCTGCGCGTAGTGGATGGCATCCCAGCGTTGCCAGGTATGCCAGAACGGGGTCGTGACCGGGCTGGTGAGAAACGAGGGGCGTCGAAGCGTCGCGCCGAGCAAGGTCGCGACCACCAGCAAGAGGCGTGAGGTCAAGAAGATACCGGTGATCATGGGCCGATCTTCGGCTTGTACCCAATGGGCTAGAGCCCGTCGCCAGATTTTCCACCTGGCGGAATGTGCAGGCGCGCGCGCGCGCGCTTCCTTGCTCAGCACCGTTTTACTCATTCCTTTGTGGCGCATGAATTGAGGTACAGGATGCGGATGTGCATCATCACCAGGTATCTTTGCTCATTCGATCGCTCTGTCTGCGTTTGGTGATGAGCGCCGATCCTGCGGCAGTGTTACTGGTGCGATCCTGGATGTTGGGCTGGTTTACTCATGGTCAGGATCTCGGCCATTTTGGTGCGATCGACATTGCCACCACTCAAAACCGCCACGGTGGTAGTGTTGGTCGAAATACCCGTTATTCCTTGCAGAAGCGCGCCAACAGTGGCTGCTCCTGATGGCTCAACCATGAGTTTCGCGCGTTGGGCTAAGAGGCCTACTGCGCAGGCGATGGCATCATCATCGACCTGCACCACGCGATCCAGATAGCGCTCTGCCAGCGCGAAATTGACCGCACCGACGTGCGGCGCGCGTAATCCATCGGCGATTGAAGTGGAAGGGGGAATCTCTACGGGATGGCCAGCGGCCAGGGCCTGACTCATCTTCGTGGCTAATGCGGGTTCAACGCCGATGATCGACACGGATGGCTTGACGGATTTGATGGCCAGGGCAACACCAGTTGAGATTGCTCCACCACCGATTGGGACGATGACCGCCTCGACCTCGGGCAGATCTTCCAGGATTTCCAGGCCAATCGTGCCGTGGCCCGCGACAACATCGGCGTCATCATAGGGGTGGACGAGCGTCAAGCCACGTTCCGCCAACAATTGATCGGCAAGTGCCCAGGCTTCCTGGTGATTCTTCCCATGGCGGATGACCGTCGCGCCATAGGCTGTCGCCGCGTCAGTCTTAGCACGAGGGGCTGCTTCCGGGACGATCACCGTACAGGCGAGACCCTCGCGGGCGGCGGCCCAGGCCAGTGACTGGGCAGTGTTCCCTGCCGAGACAGTCATCAGCCCGCGCGCGCGCTGATCTGGTGTCAACCGCGCTAATTTCCACAGCACGCCACGTGGCTTGAAGGATCCCGTCTTTTGCAGATTTTCGGCTTTCAGGTATAGGCGAGTGGCTGGTCTGGTCATCTGACCGAGGGTGGTGGCGGACATCAGTGGGGTGCGGTGAATTTTGCCCCGTAAAAATTCCTGTGCCGCGCGAATATCGTCGATACTGATCATCACTTACTTTCATCTCCCCCACTTCGCTACGCGCCGGTCGTCACTCACCGGGTCGTACCTCTCAATGCTGCAACGCTCATTGCGTCATCCACCGCATGGTACTGCCACGAACTTCTGATTGCAAGTTGTGCGCCAGGACGACCCGTCACCCCAGGCGGGATGTGCGGGAGAAGTGCGACACGCAGTAAAGACGGGTGGCGCGTCAGGATTGTTGCGCGCCAAAGAGATCGGCGAGGTAGCCACGCAAGCGTTCCGCAGTGCCAGTGCGGAGTCGATAGACCGGTTTGCCAGCGGCCATTAACCGATCGATGCGATCTGGCTGCTTGCGATAGATGCTCTCCAGCACAAAGATGATATCGGCTTCTTCCTCGTCATGACTGATTGTGACCGGGACGCCTAACTCGTGCACCACCTGCTCCAGGCGCGAACGATTGATGCCCAGAGGATAGATGCTCCGACGTGCGGTGCCAGGTGGCAAATTGATCGGCGCGAACCTGGTGACGATGCTGTCCTCGTCCGTCGCGGTCCCGACATGCCGAATCGTGGATGGTGTCACGATTGGCATATGACCATCAAGGGGTCGGCGAGCTCGATCGACGCCATTGCCATAGGGCATGCCATTGCCATTCCCACCATGCGGGCGATCTGATAGGTGACCATCGTCGCTGCGTCCGCGCGGACCGATGGGTGCGCCAAGGCTAGAAGAGCGGCGATCGCGGACCTGCTCGACCTGGCGCGGGCGAGGAATGAGTGGGCTGCGCAGTTCTTCGAGGCGCGCCATCCGCGGGGCCTCCATCGACTGCTGCAATGCCCCCTGTTGGTCCAGTTCTCGCACCTCGCGCGCGGGCACTTCGCCGCGCAGCAGAGCGTCGACAGCGGCGGCGACGTCGGGATGAAGGAGGACGCGGAGCCGTTCTTGCTGTTCGACGACGACATCAAAGGTAGGGGGCGCCTTGCGTTCCAAAACCGTCTTTTGGGTACCGCGCCGTCGGGCTTCTTCGTCACCTAACGTGACGCTACTGATGCCGCCTACCAGATCGGAGAGAGTAGGATTCAGCAAGAGATTATCGAGCGTATTGCCATGGGCCGTACCAACCAGTTGCACGCCACGTTCGGCGATAGTTCGCGCCGCCTGGGCTTCCAGTTCGGTGCCAATCTCGTCGATGATAATGACCTCAGGCATATGGTTCTCGACCGCCTCGATCATCACGGCATGCTGTTCGGCCACGCGCGGAACCTGGAGCCGCCGTGCGCGCCCAATACCAGGGTGCGGCACATCGCCATCGCCCGCGATCTCGTTAGAAGTGTCAACAATGACCACGCGCTTGCCAAGGTCATCGGCCAGCACGCGCGCAGTCTCGCGCAGCATCGTCGTCTTGCCGACGCCAGGGCGACCCAGGATCAGCAAGCTGCGACCTTGCTCAATAACATCGCGGATCAA
>DAIDHM010000166.1 GCA_027459705.1 Ktedonobacteria bacterium
ATCAGGGACAAGACTGCCGTCAGTCCCGACCCTGAATCCAAACGGGACGATCCCTCCGAGATACCGGTTGCGCTGGCGCTGGTCCCGCTTCACCTGGGTCACCCGTTCACGGATGCGGTCTCGCTCGGCTTCTGCCACCGCGGACAGGATGGTGAACACCAGCTTGCTGATCCCGTTGCCGGTCACGTCGCCGCCCAGGTCGATCATGTGCAGACTGACGTTGCGGGTCTTGAGCTTCGCGAGCACTTCCAGCGCATCCAGGGCGGACCGGAACATGCGATCAAGCTTCGGGGTAATCACCACGTCGCCCGGCTTCAGGATGGCCAGCAAAGCGGACCCCTCCGCCCGCTCGGACAGAGGCACAGAGCCGGATACCCCTCGCTCGATGAACATCCGGTCCACAGTCAGGCCGAGCATCAGCGCATAGCCGGCGATGGTCCGCTGCTGCACGTCGAGGCTTTCGCCTTCTATTATCAGTTGTAAAGAGTCCGCTGAGATTGGCCCACAAACTGTTCCGTACGCCAAACCACAAGCCAAACGAATTAAAGAGATCGCCGGTATCTTTGGTTGATGAGATGATCAACCAATAAAGCGGCAACAAGAAATAGACCGTGGCAATGCCTAAAAAGCCCATTGCCAGGAGCGGTGATAGCGCTAGATTACTGGATCGCGGTTGTTGTTGTGCGAGTTTGGGCGTCTGAGAGCTGGAGGGAAGCAGGTTCGCCATCGATGCACCTCTTATTCCAATCCGGCCTGACGTTGAGTCAGCCGCAAGAATCCAAACGAGAACACAAACGTCACTATGGCCAACACCACCGCTAGGGCTGCCGAATATTGGAAATTGTTGTTGACAAATGCAACATTATAGACATAATAATTAGGTGTGAAAGAACTGGTGACATTAGATGAAATAGTCCGCAAGATCGAGGGTTCACTGAAGATTTGGAGCGTGCCGATGATCGAAAAGATGGCTGTCAGCACAATCGCGGGAGCAACCAGCGGAATCTTGATATAGCGTACGACATCCAAGCCAGTGCTACCATCCACACGCGATGCTTCATACAGTTCCTGGGGGATGGCCTGCAGACCAGCAAAAATGATGATCATATTATACCCGGTCCACTCCCAGGTAACGATGTTGGCCATGCTCCAGAGGATGGAGTTGCTACCGAGAAAGTTGAAGTTATGGAGACCCAGATTATGGATCAGTGCCACCACCGGGCTGACCCCAGGATCATAGAGAAATCCCCACAACAATGCTGCCACGATACCGGGGATGGCATAGGGAACGAAGAACGAGAGGCGAAAAAACGTCTTAAAGCGCACTACTGCTGAATCCATCAATAATGCCAGGATTAACGCCACCACCAGCATAATGGGTACTTGCACAATGCCAAAAAGAAGCATACGGAGAAGACTCGTGCTAAAGTTCGTGTCGTGTAAAATCTGTGCATAATTTTCAAAACCAGCAAAAACCACCGATGGTGGCCCTAATCCAAGACCACTGCGCACAGTCTTATAGAGGCTTTCATAGACGGCATAGCAGATGGGAATAATAAAGAATGCCAAGAATACGATCCAAAAAGGTGCCATAAACATGAGCGGAATCTTTACCCGACGCCAGAAGCGCTTGAATCGCGCGCTTCTGGAGGGAGACTTCTGGGCAATATTGATCGATTCTTGCATCTCAATTGCTCCTCTTCCTCGGTTGGTCCTCATCAGTTGAGGTTGGAAATCCGAGACGCTCGTACCTTAGCAGGGGAGCGTCTCGGGAGATGTCAGTCGGCAAAGTGTTGCAGATTATGCGCTGACCATGCCCTACCTAATCACACTGACCGAATTAGCCATTGACCGAAATGCCAGCCGCTTTCATCGCATTAACGGTCTTGGTCTGCACGGTGTCCAGTGCTTGAGAGAGCGTACCATTGCCGCTGACGGCGGCACCGAGGGCGTCGTTCATATCGGTGAAGACTTGATCCATTGTTGGTCCCCACTGGAACTGCGTGTCCACCTGCGAGGATACCTGGCCAAAGACCTGGTTGACTACCTGACCACCATAGAAATCGCTGGGCGTGTTGACGGCAGGTGATGACAGCTCGGAAGTTAATGCGGGATAAAGTTGCGCTCCCTTCACCATTAACTCGACGGGCTGAGTGGTTGAGTTGAGCCACAGCGCGAACTCTGCTGCTTCTTTCGGATGTGCTGAGTCTTTGAAGACAACAGTGGATGAGCCACCCCAATTGCCTGCTACCTGACCACCCGCTGTCCACTGTGGCATGGGAGCCACTGCCCAATCACCCTTGGTATCGGGGGCGTTTGAGATGATCGTGTTAGCGCCCCACGCAGCCGAGACCCACGTGGAAGAACCACAATTGTCCAGGTCTTTATACCACGCATCTGACCAATCGGCATCAGTCTTCACCAACTTTTGGTCAACTAAGCCCTGCCAGTAATTTGCCACTTGTTGAGAGGCGGTATCATTGATTCCTACAGTCCAGGCGTTGTTGTTGACGCGGAACCAGCGGCCTCCAGCTTGCCACATCAGGCCAATGATCCATCCTGGATCAGTTGCCCCAAAATTGGTGATGTAGCAACTCGGATTGGCAGCATGCAATTTCGCAGCAGCGTCAGCATATTCTGCCCAGGTAGTAGGCACACTGATATTGTACTTCGTGAAGAGGTCTTTGCGGTAAAAGAGCGCCATTGGACCAGTATCTTGTGGGACGGCATAGACTGCCTTGCCCTGTGTCACCTGGTTCCATGTCCAGCCAACGAACTTTGAAGAAGTGCCAGCTGGGATATATTGAGAGATATCAGCAAGCCCGCCCGTGCCTTCAAATGTTGGCAGAAACTGATATTCGATTTGCCCCAGATCGGGTGCATTTTTGGCCTTGATAGCGGTGAACATTTTTGCATACGTGCCGCCCTGGCCAGAAGTCACCTCACTGAACTTCACCTGGATGTTGGGGTGCGTAGCATTCCAGGAATCAACAACTGGCTGAAGATTCGGCACCCAACTCCAAAATGTGAGCGTCACCGGTCCAGAACTGGCGGCTGAAGAAGCCCCACCACAGGCGCTCAATGTTATGATGAGCACCCCGAAGATACTGAAGAGCAATTTGTTTGGTAACTTGTTTGGTAATCGTCCTGATGATGTACTTGGAATCAGGCGATGAGACGAGTGTGGCATGTCTGAATTCCCTCCGCTAGGTTTTGATAAAAGATCTAACCTACACACCTAACATGCAAAGACGAGAACAACACTTATTTTTGGAACGATTCTTTTTTGGAACGATACACTAATCTTAGCAAACAGAAGAAGCAAAAGAGCTTGCATGATTGCCAGGGGATTGAACGTGCATCGTTCACTGCGTGTCCGTCTTCGGCACGAAAAGCAAGGCCAGGCCTCACGCATGGAGGCTTTTAATAACGGTAAGGGTGCAATCCCTCACGTCTTATCGCAATGATAACATGAAACTTATTTAAACACAAGTGGATCGTTCAAAATTTTAAGCCATTTATAAGATCGTTTGGGTTCCATATCTTCACAGGGGAGAGAGAGAAATTACTTGACGAATTCCACTCAGTAGCATACCATTATCCTGGAACGATAAAAAATTGAAAATAATAGCTATTTGGCTAAGATTGAGGTCTATGATGGCTACCCTAGAAGATGTCGCAAGACTTTCGGGCGTGACTAAATCGACTGTCTCAAATGTCATTTCTGGTAAGGCCGCGGTGCGCGAAAAAACACGATCACGTGTCATGGCTGCCATTGATGAGTTAGATTATCATCCTAATTTAGCCGCGCGTGGGTTAAAGAAGGGCAAGACACTTCTCTTTGCGGTACTCGTACCGACTTTGCAAAACCCCTTTTATGCTAAAGTGATGGATGTCATCACGCAAGCTGCTTTGGATCATAGTTATCATGTTATCTTGTGTACGACCAATCGTGACCTGCGCCTGGCACACCAGCATTTGCAAGAACTAAGCAGTCGGTCAATTGATGGCCTGATCGTGATGAGTATCGGTACTGAATTCGCACAAATGCTTAATAGCATACCCAAAGATCTGCCAGTCGTAATTGGGGATTGGCAGGGAGAGACCTATAACGTCCCCCACCTTCCTGTTATCGATATTGACTTTCACACCGCTGGATTAATTGCTGCTAATACACTATTGGATCTTGGCCATCGTCGTATCGGTGTGATTCTGGAGCAACCCGCACACTTAAAACGACTGGGAGGATTTCTCAGTGGCATGACCCAACGCCACATTACTATTCCCCCAGGACTGATTCGCGCCGCAGATCCGACGTTACACAGTGGCTATACGCAAGCACTCGAACTACTCCAGAACGAACAGCGTCCTACAGCAATCTTCGCTACGAATGATTTGATGGCTATTGGGGTGCTTGAAGCCGCTACACAATTGGGGATTAATGTTCCACAGAACCTGTCCATCATTGGTATTGATGACATCGAGGAGACGTCTTATACGCGCATTCCTCTGACCACCATCGCTCTGCCTAAAGTGGCATATGGGATGACGTTAGTGGAACACCTCTTGCACACTATCGAACATCCAGAACGCCAAGATGCCAACACAATATTGATGCGACCTCGTCTGATTACCCGCGCATCCACAGGTCCGAATCTATAACCAACGCATTCCATGAGCGACACACTTGTCAGGCGAGATGCAGTTCGCACCGCAACCCAAAAGCGTATATTGGCTGTCCCCACGAGGATGTCATGGCATTGTGGCACACGTGCGCGCTCAAGCAGGGGCTCGATCAATGTCGTGCTCGCGGACAACGAGTGGAGTTCGTCAGTGATGTTGCCATCGGGGAGCGCAAGAATGGAGGCATGCCTGCTCTGATGGCGATGAACATTTTTTTCGACAACTTCCCTGTTACGCGATGCCCGTCAATATTTCCTCCCCCTTCATATTTCTGAGAAACTTCCCATATTTGATACGATGAAACTGGTGATAGTTCACAATTGTCATGATCTGCCCGCTCGGAGTGTTGACGCCAGCCGCCGTTCTCTGTAGCATCAGCAGTGTAGCGATAGCTCGATCTCTCTCGATCGCCCATCTTGTCATCGCCATTGCCCTGGCGCGAGGCGTTGACCTTCACCATATGGAGCAGGAGCCACGTATTATGACCCAGTCCGCCCACCGGAATCTCTTGCCCCCACCGCCCAACATGCTGACCTTGCGGGTCGTCGGGCGGACTGTTGTCGGACGTAATGCCGTCTCGCTCTTCCTGGCTCTGCCGGGCCGCCAGACGGCGCCCGCCGCGTATCTGCCAGGACAATTCGTGACCCTGGCGATCCCGACGCCGAGCGAGACCCTCTATCGATCGTATTCGCTCTGTGGGCCAGGTCTGCCGAATCAGCCGTGGGAGATCACCATCAAGAAGGTCCAGCATGGCCGTGTCTCATCGTGGCTGCATGATCAGGTCCCTGTTGGCGCAACGCTTTACGCCAGCATGCCGCGCGGATCGTTCGTCCTGCCTACGCCTCTACGCGCGGATGTCCCATTGATCTTTGTTGCGGCTGGCAGTGGCATCACCCCAATCCGCGGTATGATCCGGGCGTTGGCGAACGTACCCGCGCGCCATCGACCGCGCGTCCAGTTGCACTATGCATCCAGCACACCTGAGGATATTATCTATCGTCAGGATTGGGATACCCTGGACCCCCAACGCACCTGGTTACAACAATTTCACTATGTCAGCGGACATGGGAAGCCGTTGAATAGCGCGACGGTCATGCAGTTGGCAGCGCAACTCATCCCACGGGGGCACTGGTATGTCTGCGGTCCCGATAGCCTGCGCAATGATATCAGTAGCGCTTTGACCAATGTGGGAGTCCCCATGGATCGCATCCATGTCGAGGTCTTCGCCACCAGTCAGCGGCCGCGCAGTCTGCGCTTGAACGACCAAAACGCCCGCGCGCGCGCCACGGGCCCGCAAATCTATATCCAGGAGACCGGTGCGACGATTCGCGCCGCGACGGGCGAGACCATACTGGAGACCCTGGAGCAGCATGGCTACCATCCCGACTTCAGCTGCCGGTCCGGCTCGTGCGGCACCTGTCGATTGCGCGTGTTGGCGGGGCGCGTCCAGCCGGGGGCGGCGGTGGCGCTCTCGCCCGACGAAGCCCGCGCGGGGATGATCTTGAGTTGCGTCGCGCATCCGCTCACCGACATCACACTGCTCTCTGGAGGCCGGGCGCCGACGCGCGGATTCGTGCCCGGCCGAACGGTCGCCACCGGGGGCGCCAGCCGCGCCGCGGCGCGCGCCATCGTGCGGGCCGCCTGTGTCGGTGTAGTGGGCCTGGGGCTCATGGGCACCTGGAACCTGACCAATCACCGGCCCGACAGTTGGAGCGCCACCGCAGCTACAAGTACCTCTGCTGGCACCAGCACGCAACCCACGGGTGGCTCTACCACCAAGAAGAAACCACCCAAAGCAACGGCTACTCCGCGACCGACCGCGACACCAACCGGGGGTGGGTATGGCGGCGGCAATCCGCCAATTGGCAATCCTGGCGGTGGTGGCTCGCCCGCACCGACGGATACTCCACAGCCCGCGCCGACGGATACCCCGCAGCCACCACCACCGCCACCGACACCGGTACCACCGCCGATCATCACTTCAGGACAATCGTGATGGAGCAACATCCACCCCAGGTGGTCTCCGCGCAATGGCGGACGATGGCTTGCACCGCCAGGATCCACGTCGCCGCATCACCAGCGCAGACGGCCGCCGCCGCCGCCGCGATAGCGAGCGCACGGCAGTGGATCGACGCGGTGGCGCTGACGTTAACCCGCTTCGATCCGGCCAGCGAACTCAATCATCTCAACCAGGCCGCGGGGACGTGGTGGGCTGCCTCTCCCACGCTCTTCGCCGCCGTAGCGGCGGCGCTGGATGCCGCTGCCGCCAGCGATGGGCTCTTTGACCCGACAATCCTGCCCGCCCTGGAAGCCGCCGGATATGATCGAGATTTTGACGAACTTCCACGTGCCTCGGTGATAGGGATCGATGCCACCGCGGTCCCGACGGCGCGATTCGGCGGCTGGCGCGCGGTGGCGCTGCGGCCAGCGGATATGGCTATCCGCCTGCCCATCGGAACCCGGCTGGATCTCGGCGGCATCGCCAAGGGCTGGGCGGCGGATCTGGCATTACAGCGCTACCTGACGGACTTTACGGGCGCGATTGTCTCGCTGGGAGGCGATCTGCGAGTGCAGGGGACGCAGATCACGGGCGAACCCTGGGTGGTTGGCATCGAAGATCCGCGCAGTCTGACGGAACCACGTCATGTAGCCATTATCGCCCTCAACCATGGTGGGCTCGCGACCTCTGGTTCGACCAAGCGCTGGTGGTATCAGGGTTCGTCGCCACGCCATCATCTGATTGATCCACGGACGGGCCAACCGGCCGACCTCTGGATGCCCACAATGGAGGTCGATCCTCCGCGTGTGGCGCTGGCATCCGTGTTGGCGCCGACCGCCGCGCGCGCCGAGGCGGCCACCAAAGCCGCCCTGCTCGCCGCACCCGACGATCTCACCTGGCCAGGAAGCAATCCAGTGTGGGCGGATATCGCTGTCCTGCGCATCCTGAGTGATGGATCGCACCGGATTTCAACGAATGTAGACGCCTGGTTACAGGCGGCTGGAGGACAACTATGGTGGGTATGATGCCACACCTTATGGTACTGGGCGCGACCACCGCCAGCCCCTTCCTGTGGTACGTCACGCGCGCGCTCGCCGTGATGGCATATGTCGCGCTGACCGGGATGGTTATCGTGGGGCAGATCCGCACGATCGTGCGGCGCCTCGGTGATCCGATCCCCTGGATTCTCGATGAGATCCACAGCTTCATGAGCGTACTGGTTGTCCTGTTGACCCTGGGGCATGTGCTCGTTCTGTTGGTAGATCCGTTCTTAACGTTCGCGCTCATCAATCTCATCATTCCTGCCAATGAACCATATCGTCCGCAAGCCGTCAATTATGGTGTCTTCGCGCTCTATGGAATGGCGCTCGTCGCGTGCTCCTCCTGGCTGCGACGCGCGCTGCCCTATGCGACCTGGCGTTTCCTCCATTACGCGGGCTTCGTCACCTTCGCCCTTGTCACGATTCATGGGTTTACCGCCGGTAGCGATGCCAATGAGCCGTTCATGCGCGCGATCTATGTTGCCGGGGTGGTCGCTGTCGGCTCCCTTACCATTGTCCGGATGGTCGTCCGGCCCGGTGCTACTTCTAAGGCGGTTGCGCGATCAGGTCGCGGCTGACCGGGATGAGCGTGGAGGCTTGTTGGCCGCTGCCACCACGCCATGTGGTGCGCACGCCAGATCACCAACGCGCCTGGGATGACCTGGGCGCGTGCTGGTGATAGCGCGAAGGTTCGCCCGCACGCTCTGCGTATCGGCATATGCTATAATGGGCCACAGAGTTGCTGGAGAAGAAAGCGAGCGAAATGGGCACTCTGCCCACAGCTGCGCTACAAGAGGATATGACCATGCCATCCGCGTTAATCACTGGTATAACCGGACAAGACGGCAGCTATCTTGCCGAGTTCTTGCTGAACAAAGGCTATACCGTCTCTGGAGTAGTGCGTCGTACGAGTAAAGTGAACGACGAACGTCTGTCGCATATCCTGAAAGATATTCATCTGCTCGACGCGGACATCCTGGACCAGCATTCGCTGATCCAGGCCCTGCACCAATCGCAGGCCGATGAGGTGTATAACCTGGCCGCGATGTCGTTTGTCAGCACCTCATTTCAACAGCCGACCGCTACGGGCGAATATACCGGCTTGAGCGTCACTCGCATGCTCGAAGCCGTGCGCTATGCCGGTCGACCGATCAAGTTTTATCAGGCATCCTCAAGCGAAATGTTCGGCAAAGTGCGCGCCATTCCGCAAAACGAAGCGACCCCCTTCTATCCACGCAGCCCGTATGGGGTCGCCAAGCTCTACGGACACTGGATCACCGTGAATTATCGGGAGAGCTTCGATCTGTTTGCCTGCTCGGGAATCCTCTTCAACCATGAAAGCCCGCGGCGCGGCATAGAATTCGTGACGCGCAAAATCTCCAATGCGGTTGCCCGCATACACCTCGGATTGCAGCCGAAGCTGGTGCTGGGTAATCTCGATGCGCAACGCGATTGGGGCTTTGCTGGCGATTATGTGGAAGCGATGTGGCGCATGCTGCAACAACCCCAACCGGACGATTACGTTATCGCGACGGGTGAAACCCATAGTGTGCGCGAGTTCGTGAGCGCGGCCTTCGCCAGTGTCGGGATCACCGCTTGGGAAGAATATGTCGAGACGGATCCACGTTTCTTCCGACCGGCAGAAGTGGATCTCTTGATAGGCGATGCCAGCAAAGCCCGCCAGGCTCTGGGGTGGCAGCCGCGCGTCGGGTTCCAGGAATTGGTGCGTATGATGGTTGAGAGCGATGTGCGCTTGAATGCGCATCTGCATGACATCACGCTCCCACGTACCTTTCTTGCTTGAGTGTGGTGCCCATCCTGAGATCGGCATAGACCCGTCCAGCAAAGGACGCCAGATGGAAACATACATACCCACGCGCATCTTTATCACGGGCAGTACGGGGTTCGTCGGTGGCTACCTCATTGAGGCCTGTCGGCAGCGCTACCCCACCGGCACCATCGTTGGCTATGCGCGTCAGACGCCCCTGCCATCCATTCCAGATGATGCGACGACCCACACAATCTATGGTGATATTCTCGACGCCGTGGCATTGCGGGCGGCCCTGGCTGATGCGCAACCTGATCTCGTCGTACACCTGGCGGCGCAGGCGTCGGTGGCAACCTCATGGCGTGACCCCGCCGGGTCATTAATGATCAACGCGTTGGGGACAGTTACCCTCTTTGAAAGTCTGCTCAGCCTACACCTAACGCCACGGGTGATACTCGTCAGTTCCAGCGAAATCTATGGATCCGTCCTGCCAGAGGCGAACCCCATCCCCGAGACCGCGCCCCTGCGTCCCGGTAACCCGTATGCGGTGACGAAAGCGGCCCAGGACCTCTATGGTTTGCAATATTATCTTGCAACAGGGTTACCCATCATGCGCGCCCGACCGTTCAACCACTTCGGGCCGCGCCAGAGCGATGCTTTCGTCATCGCCAGCTTTGCCCGACAGATCGCCCAGATTGAGCGAGGCGAACGCGAACCTCACCTAACGGTGGGCAATCTCCAGGTCCGTCGTGATTTTTTACCCGTACGCGATGTCGTGCTCGCGTATCTCGCGCTGGCAGAAGCCGGTCACGCGGGCGAGGCGTATAATATCGGCTCTGGTAAGTCCTATACCATCGCGTCTATCCTCGAACATCTCCTCGCGATGTCGAACGTGCCTATTCAGGTCACAGTCGATCCAGCGCGCATCCGTCCCGTGGATGTCCCTGATATCGTCGCGAATACCGAGCGCATCCAGCGTGATACCGGCTGGCGACCGGTCATAGATCTGGAAGTGGCGCTTCGGGAAACACTCGAATATTGGCGTACCAATAGCCATTGATTGCATGCTCCCCACTGGTCGACGACTAAGGGTGCCGTAGCCGTGACACTCGGCACGGCCAAAAGACATGGCGATTTACCGGTCGAGGGACACTCCTGCCAAGATGATGGATGGGGGAATGCAGGGGGTACGCGAGCGGCGCAGGGGGAAGCCCGCGTATGGCCTGCCTTCCCGCGATGCTAGCCCTCACTGCGGGATTTGCGATAGCGGTGGATCGCTTGTGAGGCATAGTCTGTGCGGAACAGAACGGTCACTCCAGCCTGTTTCTTCGGTTGCCAAAGAGGCGGAGGAGTGCTATGATAGGCGCGCAATAGCCTACTTTGCGATGCCGAGGAGATCAGCGGGCATGCGGGTAGGAGAGGAGCGGTTGATTGGCATGACGACCATTGGAATCGACGTTTCCCCCTTAGGCTCGGGTGATGCCGTGCGTGGCATTGGTACCTATGTCTATGGACTCATCGAACAATTGGAAAAGTACCATACCCAGTCCACTGCTCTAAGGTATCTCATCCTACGCTTGCCGAATGTTCCGCTCTCTTTGACTTTGCCAGTGCTCCAACAAGCCAGGCAAGACCAGCGGGTCGATGAAGTCCCGACCACTATTCGGCGCGACAAAGCACGCTGGGTGGGAACCCCCGTACCAGCGGCCGAGCTCTCAGAGGCAATCTCCAAGCAACGGTATGATTTGTATCATGCTACCGTCCTGGAAGACATCACGGTGCCGCCACACGCGGCCCTGGTTGCTACCCTTTATGACCTGATTCCCATCCATTATCCTCGCTGGGACCAGATGGCCAAGCACCCGCGTTCTTACCTAACGTACCGGCGGCAACTTGACCGCCTGCGGCGCGCGGACCATGTGATAGCCATCTCGGAGGCGACGAAGCGCGACGCGATCCAGACGTTGGGCATCGCCGCGGAAAAGATCTCCGTGGTGCATCTGGCGGTCAGTCCAGACCGCGCGTACATACCCACGGCTCCGCAACTTGAGCGGGCACGTGCAACGCTTGGCATCAACGATCCGTACTTTCTGACGGTCGCGGCATCT
The DNA here is from genome assembly GCA_027459705.1 of Ktedonobacteria bacterium. Classification (GTDB taxonomy): domain Bacteria; phylum Chloroflexota; class Ktedonobacteria; order Ktedonobacterales; family JACDGC01; genus DAIDHM01. The sequence continues at coordinate 11,599 of DAIDHM010000166.1, forward strand.
GACCCACATAAAAACATGGTGCGCGTCGTCGAGGCGTTCGCGGCCTTTCGCCGTCAATCGGGCTCGCACTCACGCTATCAATTATTGATGGTGGGAACCTGGGCCGGCCGAGGGGGCCGCGCCATTCAGGATACCATCACCCGCTTGAATCTGAGCGACCAGGTCCGCCATCTGACGGGCTTGGCCAATGAAGTGATGGCGCCGCTATACTTTGGCGCGACGGCGCTGGTCTTTCCATCACTTATGGAGGGTTTCGGCCTGCCGATCTTGGAAGCGATGCAATGTGGCACCGCGGTGATTACTTCGAATTGTTCTTCAATGCCGGAAGTTGGGGGCGACGCCGCCCTCTATGTCGACCCCATGGACACTGACGCGCTGACCGCGGCCCTCACCCAAGTCGCCGATGATCCTCACTGCAGGGCATCGCTCGTCGCTAAGGGGGCAGAGCGTGTCCAACGCTTTCAGCTCGCTCGTATGGGGCTCGAAACTATGATGGTCTATCGCCAAATTCTGGGCAAAGAAAGCGCGCGGTTATCAGTATCGCATCAATTCCAGGGAGTATAGACGATGGTAGAACGGCAGAGATTAGATCATGAATCGGGCGTGGTCGGTGGCGTGCTCATTGGCTTAGTGATCTTGCTTGCCGGTGGGGCGGTGCTCGGAAAAGTAAACCTCATCGCGGTATTTTTACCGATCATTCTCGCTTTTGGTTTTTTGGCGGGACGTCGCGCGCCCCTCATGGCCCTGGTTGCGCTGACGATTGCCGTCAGCTTAGAACACTATGAGGTAGCGCTCTTCTCCAATAATCGCGTGTATGTCCGGCTCGATGAAATCATCGCCTTATCCGTTGCTTGTGGTGTGGCTATGCGCCTCTATCAGCGTGGGACATCGCTGGCAGTGTTGCGCGAGATCCCCGCGCTCATCCCGCTCGGTTTCTTCCTTCTGGAGAATATACTCTCGACGGCATTGAATCACCACAATCTCACCAAAGGATTAGATTTCCTGCTGATTCTGCTGGCCGGCGCGATCTGTTATGGCGAACTGGTCATTTTGGCGCGCGAGATTCGCCAGCCAGCCGCCGTCGTGCGCGCGATATTCAGCGTCGGCGCGATCGAAGCCTTGTTAGGGCTGATCGCCCTGGCCATTACCATGCTCTTTCACCTCGGCGCGATTCCCGGTGTGCAGGTCGAGCCGAATACAGGATTCCTGGAACCCTATGGCACGAGCTATGAGGGGAATATCTATGGTCACTATGTCGGGGCCATGCTGGTGGTGACCTGCGCAATCCTGCTCTTCCTCTGGACCAGCAATCAGATCTTGGGAATGCGGCGCGCGATTGTTGTTAGTGGCGCTGCGCTCTTTTTTGTCGCGCTGATCGCGAGTCTCTCGCGTGGCGCGTGGCTTGGCGCATTCGCGGGTATTGTCGTGGTCATTGCCATGTACTGGTTCTTTCGACGTACAGTCCCCTATCCCGCCTCGCAGCAGGGTCGTACCCCAAGCGGACAGTCGCGCTTCGGGATCACCAGGGCGCAGGCTATTGGCGGTGCCGTCGCTCTGGTGGCGGTGATCGTTGTGCTCTCGGTGAGCCATCTGGACACTACCATTGGCAATCGCTTCGCGAACCTCTTCCAATTGCAGCAAGGGACGGGGTTAGTGCGATCCCAGAACTCGTCCCAGGCGCTGGCGGAATGGGCACGGAGCCCGATCATTGGTCTGGGCAATGGCAGCTTTGATAAATTCCTCGATCCCGTGAATGGCGTAAAACCCTGGATTCTGAACATCACTATCTCGATCCTGCATGATTCAGGTTTGCTCGGTCTGGGTCTTGCCATCTGGTTCCTCTGGGCATTGTTGCGGTCAGTCCTGGATGCCGCGCGGCGCACAACAGCGCCAGCAGCCAAAGCCATCTTATTTGGCACCACGGGTGCTGCGGTGGTCATGTTGGTCGGCGCACAGGCAACCAACACGCTGTACTTGCTCATCTTGTGGTTTTTCCTGGGACTGATGGCGGCAGCACCGGTGCTGGCACACCACTTCGCTGATGCCGTAGTGGGTAGCGGACCTGCCCCCGCGACGGTGGGCATGCCCATGACCGACAAAGATTTTTTCGACGCGACGCAAAAACGCCCGGCCATTACGCGCTGATTGGTTGTTGACGGCGTCGACTCTGGGCACCGGGCGGGGCACCCGGCTGGCCATCCAACTGGAGTTCAAGCGATGCGCATTCTCATCAACACGTTGCCATACTATAACAAAGGCCTGGGTGGATTGCGCACCTATACGGTCGGCCTGCTCAAAGCTTTGCATGCCTCCGATGCCGATATGGAATGGCACCTCGTGTTGCGGCGCGCGGATATGGAGGAACTGGGCATCGCCAGCGATCCGCGCTTCAAATGCGCGCCAACTACCGCGCTCACCCGTCTCTTCAAAATCCCCGGCGCGCGTTTTGGCTGGCGCCACATCGCCGAGCAAACCGTGTTGCCGTTGGTTGCTGGTGGCTACGATGTCGTGCACTATCTGGATAGCTACGGGCCGATGGGCGGAACGGGCCGGACGCCGCTCTTGCTGACCATCCATGACATTATTCCACTGATGGATAAACCGTATTTCAGCGGATGGGTCAAGACATATCTCAGCCGATTGATGCGTCACAGCATCCCCAAAGCGACCGCGCTGATCATCGATTCGCGTGTGACAGCCGATGATGTCGTCGCCAAATTAGCCTACCCCGCCAACCGCTTCATGATCGTGCCGATTGGCATCAATGATCGTTTCACACCAGCTACCGCCACGGAGATGCAGCGTGTCCGTGGAACCTATGCGCTGGCAGGACCCTATCTGATCTTCGTGGGTGGGATCAGTCCGCGGAAAAACGTCGCGCGACTCATCCGCGCCTTTGCCGAGGTGAAGGCGCGCTATCGTTTACCGCACCAGCTTGTCCTGGCGGGTAAACTCGCCTGGGAATTCGAAGATGTGCTACAAGCCATTGAGGAAGTGAAACTCGGCGCAGATCTCAAAGTGCTGGGCCATGTGCCAGATGGCGATATTCCTCCGTTGATTACAGGGGCAGACGCCATGACGTTTATCTCGATTGACGAAGGTTTCGGTCTGCCCGTCGTCGAAGCTATGGCCTGCGGTACCCCTGTCCTCACCTCGAATGTCTCTTCTCTGGCTGAAGTGGGCGGGGATGCGGCAATGCTCATCAATCCGCTGGACGATCAGGCTATTCAAACAGCTTTAGCGCAACTCTGTCAGGACGCCCCATTGCGCGAGCAGATGCGCGCGCGTGGTCTCGCCCATGCGGGCCGCTATCGCTGGCCCGTGGTAGCTGATACGGTCATCTCTATCTATCAGCACCTCGCGCAACGTGTACCGCTCTCGGCTTCATATCAGTTATCCTCTGTCACGGCTACGGCCAAACGTCCCGCAATCAAATGAACTGCCACACGGTGCCTGCGGCACATAAGACCGCGCCGAGCTATACCCCTAGACAGCGGGTAAGACCGCGAACAGCAGGTTCGTTGCCATGGTCTCCAGATGTTGCTCCCCCAACACCGTATTGGGCAGGTTCGCGCCAGGGAAAGTAAATTCATCCAGCGTCCAATCCCAGGTAGTGAAGCCCGCATCGAACACCAATGCCTGATGCACAGTAGCGGCAAAATAGAATGTCGTCACCGCTGTCGCGGGTTGACCCTGCTGGTCGAGCACCGCAGTCACCCCTAACTGATTGAGCCCGCCAGGTTCAGCACCGCTCTTGGGCAGTGTGTCAAAACCATAACGCAGGATACCAGCTTTCAATTGCATACCAGGGATGAGTCCGGTCTGCAAGGTCTCGATGGTATCTAGCGGGCCATTCGGTCGAACGGTCCACTGTGGTGTTGTGGTGGGACTGATCAATCCGCCATAACTGGCGCCTGTCAACATGCTTTCCGGCAAACCGATCGCGGGATCGCTCCACCGCGCCGTGACCAGCGCGGGATCAGTCTTATAGATTGGATCCAGGGCGAGCAACTGCGTGGGATCAGGGGCATTGGTCGCGACCTTGTAGCAGGTCAGGGTACGATCCACATTGCCCTCACTGTCACTGCTCAGGCGCGCCTGCCAATAGCCATTTTGCGCGCTATAAAACTCTAAGCTCGTCCCGCCTTTTTGCAGCGACGTGATCAGCGTCGTGCGCAGTGACTGGGTCCAGTACGGATCCGGCCCAAGCGATACATAGATAGTGTGGTTGAGTTGACCACCACTGGCAGCGATATCGATATCGGTCGTATAGTCGACAGAATATGCCGACCGCTCCAGCCAGCGGACCGCGTGAATCTCCCAGTTCAGGAAATCACCCGCACCCGCGGAGTTGACGAACGGGCGGTTGAATGAGACCTGGGTTGCGCGTTGCGGATCAATGGTATCGCTCACCCCCAGATCGCTCGTCCCATGCGCATCCAGACTGTAGCCGCCCCAGATATTGTCCGCCGCGTAGGACATCATCGGAATGCTGGCGATGATCCGGCCGGTCGGGCTGGGCGAGCGAACAACCAGAGGAATATATGACTCGGCATTGACGCCATCCGTCGAGGATAATTTGATCAGGTACATACCCGTGACCCAGTTTGCGCCAATGGTGACACTGGCATCTGCAGTCCAATGCGCGTCAAGCAGATGGGTGGCCGGGTCAGACACGCACCCTGTGCAGTTGGTCAAACCGTTCTGCGCAGTCCAGGTCCCCTGGGCGACACTATGAAGGCCCGTGATGGTCTCCAAGAGGTGTCCACCATCGCCACGATACCACCCTATGCGATAGATCTGCGCCGCGAAGGTGACGGGACGCGGCGAACTGACGTACAGTGGAACGGTCTGCCCCGGGAGCGCCGAGACGGTGCCCGCGTACCCTTGCAAGAAATCCGTTACCGCGCCACCATCCAACATCCACGAAGTCGTCCCGATCGCCTGGTTCTCCAGCCAGGTCGCGCTGCTCTGGTCATAGGTGATCACCCCGAGTGCGGCGGGGGGAGGCGTCAGATGTCGATTATAATTCCAGGCAAACCCGGTAGTGATGACACTGGCCAACGCCGCAACGGTGAGCGCACCACGTCCCAGGGCCGACATGCCTGGAGGCGGGACTTCTGGCGCGCCAGCTGGCCCGCGGCTCAGATGCTGTCCCATCCACTGAAAGCGGCGGTCAGTGCGTAATTGCACCCCCGCAACGATCGCGAGCATCGCCAGCAATACCTGAGACTCACCGGCGTCGAACAGATGCGCATCCACGATATCAATGAAGATATGGACGAGAAAGATGATCAAGAGCGCCGTCAGCACTTCGCGTTCGAAACCAGTGCTGGCGCGCCGCGCTCGATTGATGGTGACAAAAACTAATGCGAAGAAGATGATACATGCACTCAGGTACAGCAAGCCACCGCGATAGAGCAACAGCAGGTACATGCTCTCCGTGCTGTCAAACGTGATGACGGGGTAGGTAAACCCCGGCTGTACGCCAAAGATCAGTGTTTGCGGATTGACGATGAGGACATGATAGATAATTTGCCAGTGGAGGGCGCGATTTTGCCAGGATTGCAGGATGAGGCCGGTGTTCCCGCCAGCGTGGATGCGGGATACGAGATATGGTCCTAAAGCGATGAGCGCTAACGCCCCTGTCCCCAGAATTGCCAGGGTCACACGCGGCAATTTGCCGTTCAGTCGCCAGGCCAGGATGTAACTCAGTCCCAGGCCGAAGAAGCCGGCGAAGCTGAGCGTCGCCGCCATCGCGCCAATGCTGATCAATGCCAGCCCAATGAGCACCCAATTCCAATATTTGCCCAAGCGTTCCTGGCTGGCGCGGTGGGTCAGGAGTTGGTTGACGATGATGAGGGTATAGACCGCCAGTGCGGCAAGGGTTTCCCAACTTCCCACCACTGAGGTTGCCCGATGGATGGTCTGGCTGAGGTCGACATTATGGCCAGGATAATATTTCACGAGCAATTTCTCGACCTCGGGAAACCGCGCGATCTGTAACACGCCGATCAGACTCACAATCCCAAGAGCGGCCAGGACCACTTTGAGGAAGTTCGTCAGATGGGAGGTGAGGGGAATCGCTTCCAGTAAAGCTCTGTACCAGAGATAATATTCCACCGGGCCGATCAAGGCGCGGAAGTCGTCGGTGGTGATATACAGGCCGCGCACTTCCAGAACCACGAGTGGTAGGAAGGTGCCGAACGCGATGAGTAGGAGCAAACCAGCATCAATGGGGGTGGTGATAAAGGTAAAGTCGCGCAGGAGGACGCGTCGCAAGCCAATGAGGGCGACAACACCCACCAGAAGGAGCTCGCCGGGTTTCAGTCCGGCGATCCCTTTGCTGAAGGTTGCAAAGAGGAGGGCGCAGAACAGCGCAATATAGGCTCCATAGGTGATGATGTTATCCAGGGGAGACACTTTCACCGCGCGCGGGGTCGTAAAGGCCAGGGAACCTGAATAGGTCTGCTGCTTCATCTGGTCCTCCAGAAGGGGTTCAATGCGAGACGATTATAGCACACTGATGACCAGCCAGGATGAAAACCATGATCGCATTTTGCGATTATTTCTAAAAAAATCGGGAGTTTGTCTCCAATGGCACGCAACGATGACGCTGTGGCGCCCCGTATGTTGTTCCGATAGGCTCGGCCAATCTACAGGATGCGCCCGCGTGGCACCGCGCTACCCGACTGTCGAGATTCGCGCGATTTTTGACAAGATGTACGATAGAGAGAGTCAGGGCGCGTTCGACGTGGTACATCGACGAGAAGAGCGGATCGCATGGATCCGGACCATCAGTCCGGCAGGGTGCCGGGGTGATCGCAGATTGAGAGAACGCTCCTGGCAGTGGTGCATCAACGATTTTCGGCGAGGTGTGTACGATGCGGAGCCTCATCATCAGGTTAGCGCGATGGGTAAAGCACGATCCCCATTGGCAGCTCGATCCCCAGGTATCCACCGGCGCGGCGGTGACGATGGGGCTGAGCGCGTTCAAAAAAGCGCTGCGTGGCGCGCTCAACCGGCGCCGGTTTCGCCGATCCACTGGCCTGCTCCTCATGGGGCGCCAGGTCACGATCCACAATCCGCGCTACATCAGTCTGGGTCACCAGGTGATCATCGAAGATTTTGCTGAAGTGCAGGGCATCTCACGTCAGGGCATCCAGATTGGCGATCGCGTCACGATCGGACGTTTTGCGATGATTCGGCCTTCGGGATATTACACTGGTGACATTGGCGAAGGGTTGCGTATCGGCAACTCCTCCGCGATTGGGGCATATTGCTATATTGGCTGTTCTGGCATGGTGACGATCGGTGATCATGTGATGTTAGGACCGCGCGTCGGCATCTTCGCGGAAAACCATAATTATCGGGACATTTCCCGACCCATCAAAGATCAAGGGGTGACGCGCGCTGCCGTCACGATCGAAGATGATTGCTGGATCGCCTCCAACACAACCATTTTGGCAGGGGTCACGATTGGGCGAGGATCGATTGTCGCGGCGGGTAGTGTGGTGACCCACGATGTGCCGCCCTTCTCGATCGTGGCGGGCGCTCCCGCGCGGCTCATGCGCCGACGTATTACCCTGGATGATACACGACGGACATTGCCGGGTGGCCCGGTGCCACTGGACCTCGAAGAATATCTGCCACAACCTGCGCTGGATCGCGCGTCCTGAATGGAACGCGGGCGTTCCCCGTACCTGATCTCAAATAACGATAGAAGCCATGCGATCCTCTCTCAGACCACTGGTCCTGGAGAGGATCGTCTTGCGTATGAAACCCTGCTCGCGCCTGCACCCTTGCATAATCTTTGAAATCGATTAATATAACTATCGTATCGTCGCCGCCTTTCCCCATGAGAGAATCGGCATGAGAACTGGTAGAACACAGCGAGACATTGCGGATATAGACAACAGAGGGGATATTCCCCACCTTCCCTGGATCGCGCAAGCGCGGATACCCGTCAGAGTGAGGAAATCTATGCGAGTTCAGCGGGGCATGGAGCCGACGATGCCAGCACCAGGCGACGACGATGGTTTGTCCGCAACCATGAAACGTCCCCTGATCCGTGGCGATCAGCATGTGGAAGATCCTGACGCAACCCTGGTACGCCTGCGTGTGATACAAAATTCCCAGGAATTTGGCGCACTCCTCAGTCGTGTCAATCCGTCGATGGATATTCCCGCAACCCAGGTGCCGGTTGAATCTTCCAGTAGTCGCGCGGTCGGCAATTTCATGATACAGAGTATTGGACGGCTCTATGGGTATGTTGTTGCGCTGTTCTCGGTGACGATTACGCTCTGGTTGATGAGTCCCCAGATCTATGGCGAGTATTCGACGCTGCTCATCTATCTCTCCTTCTTTGGCATTCTGGCGGATGGGGGTATTTCCGCCATCAGCACCCGCGAGGCGGCGAAATATCCCGAAATGCTGTCTAAAGTGCTGACGAGTACGCTCATATTAAAAATATTGTTCGCCGCGGCGGCCTATGGGACGGGTATCCTGATCCTCTATCTCTTTATGCCCTACACGCCTGATGTGAAGCAAGCAGGGTTGATGTTGAGTAGCGCGATGTTCATCTCCACGTCGACCACCGCATTCGATATTGTGTTTTGGATACGTCAACAGCCACGCTACTTGACCCTGACAGAAATCACCCAACGCAATATACTCTTCCTGGGCATCATCGGCGCCTTCGCGCTCATGCAGTTCTGGCACCTGATTTCTCTGAGCCAGACGCAGATTTTTTATTACCTGATTATCCTCAATGTCCTGGTCCATGCTTCGCCGCTCTTCATCAAAACCTGGGGTATCGTGCGCGAGAAAGCGCTTGTTTTTCAATTTGACCATGCCTTATCGCGCTATATCCTCCTCTTATCCTTCCCTGTCGGGATCGTGGCTATTCTGGGGCAGATACATTATCGAGTCGACGCGGTCATTCTTTCGATTCTGAAGCCCACGGGGACCGATGTCGTGACGTACAATGTCGCCTATCGGGTCCTGGAATTGGTCATGATTTTTCTGACATTGCTGGCCAGTATTCTCTTCCCCATCATGGCGGAGAGCTCGAAACGTCAATATACCGTCTTTCAAGCGACGGTGCGACGCACCTTAAACATCTGTGTCATTGCGGTATTGCCGATCAGCGCGTTATTGTGTCTGCTGGCACCTGGCATCGTGTATTTGTTAGGGAGTGGCAAATATCAGGCCTCGGCTCTCCCCCTTGGAATTTTGGCTATCTCCGTATTGTTTACTTTTTTTAATACGGTGTACAGCAATCTCGCGATCATCGAGAATCGCCAGCGCAGGTTGATCTGGGCGATGGTGATCAATATTATCGCGAATGTCACCTTGAATCTCCTGGTCATTCCCCGCTTCTCCTACAATGGTTCGGCGTTCGCGACGGTGGTGACGGAGTGTCTGGGAATGCTGCAGACGATCTTTATCGCGAACCGCACCTTAAAGGCCCTCCCCAGTTTGACGGCGATCGGTAAAGCGCTGGTGGCGATTGGGGTCATGTCGGCGATCATCCTGCTCGGTCAACGGGTCATGCCGATCCATAATATGGACCTGCTCACGATGACGATGGGTGTCCTGGGATCGCTCGGTTACATTGTAACGATTGCGATGCTCCGTGGGATCGATCCTGTGTTGGTGCAGGGGTTGCGTCGTCGGATTCGCCTTCCTCAACGCCTGGTGACCTTGCTGGCGCCCCCAGAGAAGGTGGTGACGCTCACGCTCGGCTCCGAGACGGTGAGTGTCATAGTGTTGCCTTCCCCCGACGATCAGCGGGTTGCGGAGACGCTGGCGAGCGCGATGACCCAGTCTCTCCCCCCAAGTGAAATCCTGTTGGTGGAAGGTGGCGCCTATTCCGATCTGGGAGAGTTGCAACGAGATTATCCCGCACTCCGACTCATCCCTGCCGCTGACATCAACATGGGACTCGCCAATGCCGCGGCGGCGGCCAAAGGACGTTATCTGTATTTCGTCCGCGCGGGCGATATCCTGGAGCCGCGTGCCCTCGAACAATGTGTCGCAATGCTGCGTACATCGCCGCAATGCGCGTTGCTTTTCGGGCAAGCCGTGCAACGCGATATGCACTACCACGTCAAGCAGTTCTTCCGTCCCCCATACCGCCGTCATGCCGGGGTTCGCGATGGCCAACGCGACGCAGCCCAACTCGCGCGGCATGATTTTATGCCTCTTGGCACGGTCCTGGTCAATCGTGACGTGTTCATCGGGCTACTGCGCGCTATCGCTCCACAACCGCGCTCCATATCGCTCAGGGATTTCTGGCGTCAGGCGGCGGCACAATCACCTATCGCCTATCTGCCAGAGATCTTGCTGGAGATCCGCGATATATCAGGCGATAGTGTGCCCGGCGACGAGTTGGCCCAGAGCACTCTGTGAAGCCACATCCTCCGATTTCGCGCTTGACAGCGCGCGGCGGGCGTGGTACCATGCTGATGATAACGGGGTGTGGCGCAGCCTGGTAGCGCACCAGTATGGGGTACTGGTGGTCGGAGGTTCAAATCCTCTCACCCCGACCAACAATAAAAAGTGGCTCTACGACTCAGTTCGTCGGCATTTTGGGGGCGCTGGAAAAAGACAAAATAGGCCCCAAAAATGCCGATACTGGTGGTGCGAAGCCCCGTCACATTGAGGCTGGACACCACCAGTATCGTCTGGAGACCACAAAAACCAGCAAGTGTAGTGCAGCAAATATGCTTGCTACACCCCCTTTTGCTTCGCTCGCTTCTTGCCTAATTTTAGATTGCCAAGCGGTGAGTACTGCGCATGTTCCGCACGTGCCTCGCGACTTTGAAAATCCTTGAGGTAGATTTGCGTCGTTTGCATTTCGGTATGCCCGAGGATCCTGGAGAGATGGAAGATATCTCCGCCATTTTTGAGCCACGAGACCGCGAACGTATGGCGGAAGGTATGCGGACTGAGCCGCACGCCCTGAATCCCAGCCGTTTGCCCGATCCGTTCCAGGGCTTGATAGACTCCGGAACGCAGCAGGGGTTTTCCCGCCCTGCCAAGGAAGACATGGTCTTCATGCTCATCATGCGGGAGGGTTGCTCGCGCTTGATGGATGTAGCGCCAAATAGCTTGCTCGGCTAGGGGACTGAGGCCAATCTCCCGTTCCTTGCTTCCCTTCCCCAAGACCGTGATGTAATGGTCATGAACATCTCCTAACCGCAATCCACTGATTTCGCTGACCCTGGCGCCTGTGTCAATGAGGATCAGCAGCAATGCGTAATCCCGATATCCCAGCGGTGTCGAGAGCTGGCACACATCGAGCATTGCTTGTAACTGTTCGGGCGTGAACGTTTCGATGACGTACTGGGGTATTCTCTGAGGCGGGAGAGACTTGGTTGGCACATCCCGTCCACCGAGGTACCCCTCGTTCTTGGCCCACCTGAAAAACGCATTCACATTGGTTCGGTACCCTTTGATGGTCAAGGGCGCCAGGGGCTTATCTTGCGTTGGCCGGTGGGGGTTCAGTTCGTGGGCCTTGATTCCTTGGAGATGCACGATAAAAGCCCGGATGACGTTGGGCGTGACCTGCTCTAACTGGACCGCCCCATGGGCTATGCACCAGTTTGCAAAATAGCCCAGCCGTTGTTGCTTCATCGCAATATAGCGAGGTGACTGCACCGCTATATGGGCATCCATCACGTACCCTTGAATCGCCTCACTCAGCTTCATGCTCGTGCCGCTTGCGTCGCTGATGACAATTCCCATCACTGCTGCTCCTCCCGGTTCATAGTGAACGACAACCCCACGCGGAGCATCATCTCAGGCAGGTCTGTGACCATCGTGGCACCCCTTGCCGAGCACGGGGAATCAGTCATCGGTGCAGTGGTCCACTCCAGGAACCGCATTCCCTGCGTCTTCGCTTCCTTCAGTGGCCATTGAGCCTTGCCCAACCCTCTTGTCGCAGAGCGCACATCCCCATGCGCTTCCCTCTCAGCATCGGGAAAGTGCTCTACGTCGCGGGGTTCGACCCGTCGGCCAGCAGGCTCGCCATCCCCCCGCATCTGACTTCCCACCCCTGTAGCACCAGGCTTTCCCGTGAAGTTTCGCCACGCTCCTCGTGTCGGAGCGTTTGCTGGAGTGGGGAGTGATCTGGCCGAAGGTGAGCCCATTTCCTCCCCTGGGCCGCGTCATCCGCCTCGAGCCCTGGTCGTCAGGGAAGACCTGGCTAGGCCATCGAGTTCGAGGCCGCGCGTCGTGGGCAGTCGAGGAAGCTCTGGAGAGCGGAGAGAGGCATGCGTCGGAGGGTGCCGATATCGAAAGCGGCCAACTCTGACACAGGCGGAGGGCAATGAGGATGGAGCAGCCAAGAGTGAACAGGTACGCGACTACCTCGATGGTGTCGATCACTGTGTTTCCCGTGAAGGGGATGACTGGAGTGGGATACATGACGAATCTCCTGTAATGTGATGCAGCAGGCGATCCGTCGTGCGGCAACGTTCATTGATGTGGCCCGTTCAGTGAGCGTAATCACTTATAACTTACCACACCTTCTTGCATACGAAATAGCACAATCGTGCTATTTTTTTGTCACCGAGCGCTTGAGGGTTTTTTTTCCCGTTTCTGGTGCGCTCCTCCGCTGTCCGTGGCTCCCTGCTACGCGCCCCGACCCGGCGGCGTACCCGGTAACGACTCCTGGTGGCATCGCGCCAATCGAGCAAAAGGCCGCGCCGATGTCGTCAGGGAGATGGCATGCGTTGGGACCTGAGGGAGCAATGCGCCAATCGGACCCAGGGGTGTCGCGTCTTCCCTCCAGCTGGTGGAGTATCCCCATATATTGCCACTGTGCCTCCAGACTTCCCCCATTTGTCTCTGTCGTCGCCCGTAGCGAGGCCGATACCTCTTCCATGGGAGGGGAGGGGAAGACATGGCGCAATACGCATGGGAGAAATCGATCATATGGGTATCCCCTCATGCCCCTTGCCGTGTCTGTCAGGCGACCTCAGGGTGTCGTCACGACGCGAATCATGACAACTGTCTTTGTGAGTCTTCCGCATGGATACTTTCTGGTTAGGGTTTTGTGCATGGCAATAGGCTGCTTCGTAACCTTCCCGGTATATGCCGCTTGCCGCATTTTCGGGGCGTTCACTGCTCATGGAGTTGCTGTACACACACCTTGACCAGAACACGCTGGGTCAAGCCCTATTCCCCGAGCACCCCTATACGGCCCTGCAGGATCTGCGACGCCGCTGGGCGAGGTATTTGGCTGACACAGTGTATCCCTATCAGCAAACGGTATGGGATGAGGCATTTCGGACAGCGTTTACAGAAAAGGGCCGTGAAAGCCCCCATCATTCAGCGGGGGATGAAACCGGCCGCCGCAGGGTCTCGATCCGTTCGTAGAGTTCGGCCCCGATCAGTTCCGTGGCTTGGGCCTGAAGGACCTGGTTCAATAAGGATTGCAGCAGGCTCGCCATGGCGCCTTCATTGGTCAACAAGGCTGGTAACTGCTCGGGTTCTACGCTCAGCTGGATCGTAGGCATGCTTCTGCTCCTGGTTGGGGGTGTAGATTCCTTACCAGCCTAGCAGTAGAGGCAAGCCCCTCTTTCTTGGGTAAAGTACAGCACTTTTCGGACGCTATTCCTTTGATGTGTCGGTGTTCACGATTGATTGGGAAGCGCAAACCGTCACCTGTCCCCAAGGGCACCACAATGACCACTGGAATGTCGGCAACGATGCCAAAGGCGAGTCGGTGGTTCAAATCACCTTCCCGAAGCGGGCGTGTCAGGTTTGTCCGGTGCGCGTCCAAGGTACGGATACCCACTCCACGGGGCGCAGTATGACCATTCGGTTTCCGCAAGAGCGGCACGAGATGCTCCAACAAGCACGGCAGCGACAACATACCGAGGAATTTCGTACCACCTATTGCCACCGGGCAGGTGTGGAAGGGACGTTTTCGCAAACGACACGGAATACGGGACTTCGGCGTTCTCGCTCCATTGGAATGCCCAAAACGCACTTGCAGCATTTACTCTCGGCGGTGGCGACCAACATCCCGCGGCTCGTTCACTGGTTGCGGGGGGAACCATTTGCCAAAACCCGCACCTCTCGGTTCGCTGCTCTCTCTGCCTGAATGCTAGTTGGCCAACAGTATCAATAGAAGGTCGGTTAATGGCAATGCACTGTCATTATGTACTTTTTAATCACATCCATCACAGTTTTTTCTGATATTTGTTTAGTCGTTTATGTTTCAGTGGACGATAGAAGGTGAGAAGTTTGATTGTACGCAGATAATTGCGTAAAGGCAAAATTGACGGGCGTAAGGAAATGAACCGACATCCCGGCACCTACAACGACTCGCTGCCCAGCCGAACTCAATGCCGCGCACGAAATATAATTATCGGTCGGCCATCTAGCTACCTCTTTGCCACTGATTATATTCCACAGCAGTAAGGTGCGGCTAGGGGTTGAACTTAAGCCTAAATGCCCAATTGGGCTAAAAGCATAATCCAAAATTCTTCCAGTATGCTCCTGGTAAGTATGGAGTAATGTTTTATTTGTTAGATCCCATATCTTCAGAGTACTGTCATCCGATGCACTAATACCTAACTTCCCATCAGGGCTAAACCAACATTGATAAACCATACCTGTATGTCCCTCAAATATAGAAAGTAAAGCTCTATTGCTGACGTCCCATAGCCTTAATGTATGGTCTGATCCACCACTGAGTGCCCATTTGCCATCTGGGCTAAAAGCACAACTCCATATTCCACCCTCATGACCTGAGAAGATGCTGTGTAACCTTCCAGTTCTCACATTCCACAGACGTAGGACATTCTGATCCATAGAAGCAACAAGGAGGTACCGTCCATCTGGACTAAATCTGCATGCTTGCGCTTTGCCATGTTCGCTATTTCCGATGGTTTGGCGAAGCTTCCCTGTATTCACATCCCATAACCGTAGAATGTCACCTTCTGAGGAACACAAAACCAACTTTCCATCAGGACTGAATGTGCAGGTGGAAAAATAATCATAGGTCATTCCTAAAAAGGGTCGATTCCGCTTCCATCGGTTCGAATAATATTGGAAAATATGTCGCACTTTACCAGCTTCTACATCCCACAATCGAAATGTACGATCCTCTGATGCACTTATAGCCCATCTACCATCTGAACTGATTGCGCAGTTGCTGACTTCTCTTTCATGACCCTGAAAAGCAATGCTATGTTGCACTGTTACTACATTCCATAATCTGAGCGTAGAATCCTCAGAAGCACTCAGGATTTGCTTGCCGTCGGGACTGAACGCACAGGCATGGACCCAGGCTGTATGCCCCTGGTAAATGTGGATTAGTTTTTTGGTTTTTACTTCCCGCTGTCGCATCGTGCCATCTTCTGAGGCGCTCAAGAGCCACTTGCTATCTGGACTGAAAACACAGTCACGGACCTGCTCGGTATGGTCATGAAAATACCCCAACATCAACCCTGTTTCAACGCTCCATAACCGCACAGTGTTGTCAAATAGCCACCCACAACTGACCAACCATTTACTATCGGGACTAAACGCACAGGCATTTATCCCATCTTTATGGCCTTTGAGGGTATGTCGCAGTTTTCCCCCATTCTCCATATCCCACAGCAGTATCTTGCTGTCTGCATCAGTCCCCATGACCCACTTGCCATTTGGGCTAAAAGCACACATGTAGACACTCTCGCTTTGACAACGGAAAATATGGTGCAATTCACCTGTTGCCACATTCCACAAACGCAGGTCTTCAGCTGCGCTGAGTACCCATCCACTGCTTGGACTGAATGCGCAACTATTGATAGCCCCAGAATGGCCCTTCAAGACATGAATGGTGTTTCCGCTTGAGACATCCCATAATCGCAACGTTTTATCTTGTGAGGCACTGAGCACCCATCTTCCATCCGGACTGAAGGCACAGGCTTGAACCATCTCAGTATGACCTTGCAATGTATGTATGAGCTCACCCGTTTCCACATCCCATAATTGCAAGAGGTTTTCATCGGCAGTATTAATAATCAAGTGGCTATCTGGGCTGAAAGCACAAATTTGCCTGCCAAAGGAATGTCCATTACGGGTTTGCGTAAGTTCTCCAATCGCCACATCCCACAAACGTAAAATCCCATCTCGTGCCGCACCGAGTGCCCATTTTCCATTAGGACTGAACCAGCATTGTGTCATCTGACTTTTATTATTCATAATGCGCGCGTTATCTTCCCCAGACTGTTGCAAGGTTTGCGAATCGAGCTGGAAATGTGGTTCCGGCCACTCTGGCCAACTATGTATCATTGATAAAAGTTTATTACTTCGTCCACTGATTTGATTTGGAAACTCCTGCGGCATTACATCGGTATACGTCCCAGGAAGTGGGGAAAATTGGAGCAAGCGATGGGCATGAGTAGGAACAAGCAGGGGGTAGAGTAGCCC
>DAIDHM010000185.1 GCA_027459705.1 Ktedonobacteria bacterium
GGGCACTCGGAAACGGGTCGTCGCAAGACGGCGCAAAGCTTAGGGACTGATGGCCTCCAGTCGGTGTCTGGCAACAGCTCCGATTGCGCTGACAGGCTGAACTAAGAATCCGCTATGGCTTTAGCCTATGCGGAGTGTCAAGCTAGACAAAGTAGCTTTGAGTGAACTAGGGTTGGTCAGATTGGAGGCGGGCGAGATAACCTGCCAGGCGTACCCGCTCATCGGGATAGTCAGCGATGGGCTGAGTCGCCAGCATTGTTGCAATAGTGGTCAACAGATTGCGCGCGGACTCCAGCGCAGTGCGCTGATCGGCGATTTCAACCAGCAAGAAGAGGCCACCGATCGCGCCAGGAACATCACCGATCTCCTCGAATATTCTGACAGCTTCGCGCCACATCGTTGTAGCCTGGATAGGATCTTCTTCAGCGCGCAAACGACCAAGCTCGATGAGAATGTGAGCAATATTGGGCTGATCTTCCATGCGGCGTGCCACTGCCAGCCCCAATGCGTATAATTCGCTCGCCCGCGTCCGGTCGCCGCTGACTTCGGCGATCTCAGCGAGGTTTGTGTAAGCGAATTGAATACCGGGGAGGTCGTCTATTTCTTGAAAGATTGCCAAACCTGCTTCAGTTGTTGCCAGGGCCTCAGCAAAATTCCCCTGACGTTTCTGGACTTCTCCCTGGTTCATAAGGCTGACACCAACACCTCGTCGGTCGCCAGTCGCCCGCTTCAGCGTCAGACTCTCCGTCAGCAGATCGTTGGCCATCGCAAGATCCCCACGCTCTATCGCCAGTGTGCTCAGATTATTCAACGCTACCAAAATGCCTTTCTTATCATCCAACGCGCGCAGAATAGCCAATCCGTCACCATAATAACGCTGCGCGTCGTGCGGAGCGCCACGAAATTTGGCAAAGTTGCCGAGCATAAGTAAGGCCCGCGCCCGCTTCGCGCGATCATGCAGGCGTTCAAGGCTCGCTAATGCATGGCTTTCGGCCAGAACACGATCTCCCTGAGAGACGGCCATAATCGCCGCGCAATAATATGCACGACCGACGATTTCCACCTCAACCTCATCTTGCTTCGCGCGCCACTGCTCCAAAAATCCCTCGATCCACTCGCGGCCTTCGGTCAGGTAACCGCGATTCTCC
The DNA here is from genome assembly GCA_027459705.1 of Ktedonobacteria bacterium. Classification (GTDB taxonomy): domain Bacteria; phylum Chloroflexota; class Ktedonobacteria; order Ktedonobacterales; family JACDGC01; genus DAIDHM01. The sequence goes on from DAIDHM010000185.1 coordinate 1,149, forward strand.
CAGAACCACCACAGCGAGCTGGCGATTCGCAGGCCTGGCATCAACATATCATGTTCACGCGCCCAGCGTAGGCAGGCCCTGATATTCTCATACTCAAGCATCAATTGGCGCAGGGAGGCTGTCTGAGTCGCTCCAGTCAACGCTTGCTCCAAAGTCTCGACCAGTGACACGAAATAATCGAGGTAACGAGCCTGAGTTTGGTTCAGTTCCTTGCGATCTTCAAGGATCTCCAAACCATACGCCCGCAACATCATATGCATCTGATAGCGCGCTGTTCCATCATGTTCGGTTTCCAGACCGATGAGAGATCGCGCACGTAGTGCTTCATGAATCTCTTCAACCTCCGGCGCTGACCAGGAAGAATTTCCCAGAATTGCCTGCGCGGCGGCGTCCGTCCAGCCACTGACACAGATACTCAGACGCCGAAAAGCAATCTGCTCACGCGCTGAGAGCAGACGATAACTCCACCCGATCGCGTCGCGCAATGTACGCTGTCGTTCTGGCCGGGGTGCGCGTTCGTGGTGGGTCCACCCCAACCAACCCGGATGTATAGCGCTCGCAATCTGGGCGGCGATGAGTCGTGGTGGCATGGTGGTAGCTCGCGCTGCCGCCAATTGAATAGCGAGCGGAATACCATCCAGATCAATACAGATGCGCGCAATCGTCCGCGCAATGACCGGACTTAGCAGGAAGTCGGGCTGGAAGTGACGCAGGTATTCGAGGAACAGGCGCGTAGACGGAAACGCGAAAGGATCGAACTCCTGACTCAACACGCGGGGGCGCGGCACCGCCAGGGGCAAGACTTCATAAACCTGTTCGCCCGGTATCCCCAGTCGCTCGCGAGTGGTCACGAGGATCTGGCACGAAGGGCACCGATCCATCATCTCCGCTATTGCGGATCGCGCGTCGCCCAGATGCTCAAAATTGTCAAGGATAAGCACAAGCGGAACGTTACCGATGCCCTGTTGTATGACATCGAGAATCGGCGTCACCGGGTGTTCGCGCAATCCCAGACGGTGAGCGATGGCCGGTAGGACATAGCGCGCTCCAGGAATCGCAGCTAACTCGACAAAGATCACCTTCACCCCATCTGTCACGGACATTCGCGCCAAAATCTCGGTCGCCAAACGGGTTTTGCCAACACCAGCGACACCGACCAGGGACAGTACCCTCGTCTCTGGTCTGGTCAGCGCGGACTGGATAGCGGCGATCTCGCGATCACGTCCGATACAAGGTGCTACCCATAATCCTGCCGCGCTTTCCCCATCTTCGCTTCCCAGAGCGCCAGCACGTGCCAGATCCAGCAGCCGCGCTGCCTCCTCTTCTTTCAGATCCAATGCCACGCTGATCATCTGAACGGTATCGCGATGTGGCGCGCGACTGACCCCTCGTTCCAGATCGCTGAGAGATCGAACGCTCACACCGGAGCGTGCCGCGAGTTGATCCTGTGTCAGCCCTTGTCGTAACCGCAATTGTTTGAGGGCGAGCGCGAAACTTTGCCAAGTGGGTTGCGCCATTGCGCTGTTCTCCACAGCCGCGGACTGCATTGTGGCCTGAAATCGCACTCTCTCGATTCGCACGATTCTTGTGTTGTTATACTAACCGCGAACTGTCTGTAACAGCAAAGCACATAGAGACGCCGGATGCAAGATCAACATCGTAGATTGATCGCACCCTGCGTCTCTATGGTTGGTAAACGCCGATTAGAGGCCGTTCACCACACTTTGCGCGAGTTGAATAAACGCGTTCTTGATCGCTTCGTCGGAGGTGAGCTTGAGTTGACTCGCTCCCCTGAGCGGCTGATTATTCACACTAAAGACCAGACTTCCGTACACCACATACAGATCCCGTGTTTGCCCTGATATCGACGCATCGGTCCCCGCAAGGAAATACGCCTGATCGCCAACACCGCTGACAGACTCTGAGGTCGTAATCTGTGCTTGCGGTATAACATTTTGAGTGCCTTGCTGGACGATAGAAGCCAAGGACACACCCGCCTGGTAGGGTTGGAAGTAGATATATACGTCAATGCTGGTTGGCCCATAATTGTAGTTGCAGGCACCCCCTCTATCACCATTGGTTGGAATGATAGTCGTAGCCTCATTTACAGGCTGCGCAATCTGATTAACTTCGCTGAGGGTGAGAAGTTTCTGGCACTCCGCCAGATCGAATGTAGGCATACTGGTCGGTTTGGGTTTGGCGGTTGGCGGCACCGTAGGTGTATTTGTGCTCACTGCGGCAGTCGACCCACCTGTCGACCCACCTGTCGATCCCCCAGACGATCCCCCCGAACTGCCCCCACTCGTCGTGGCAGACCCGCTACAGGCAACTGTCATGAGGATGAAAACACTCACCAGGAGACCAATTCCTGAGCGGACCACATGGCGATGTGTGACTGGTTGCATGGTTTCCCTCTCTTCCATTGACGAAAATCGATCCGACCATCCGCGCTGCGATGGCCGCGAACACAATGGAAGTATAGGGAACACGCCACAGCGAGCGAAAGACATAAACCACGGTTTCACCGGCAGAAATGGCGATAATATGCCACCGTGTTGCAGCCATGAAGCCGATGCGTGATACTCCATCTTCAAGGGATATCAGCTCAAGGATAAACGCGCATCAATGGGCATTTTATTCACTTTGTGCCACCTGCTGGAAACAACAAAATGCATTTCTCTGTTGGTCATCGTGTTGACCTGAAGGCGAGGAAGCCCAGGCATAACAAATAAAGGACGATCCCCTTTATTACGAGGGATCGTCCTCTCACCGCGCGCTCAGCGGATCAATGGCGTCCTGCCGGTACCTGCACCAGCTTGCGTGCCACCTCGACAATATGATCGGCGGTGAGGCCCTGCTGATCTTTGAGGATAGCTTGTGAGCCATGTTCGACAAATACATCATCGATGGCAATAATCTTCACCGGGATGAAGATCTCATGCCGATTCAGCAGTTCCAGAACAGCGCTGCCAAAACCGGTCGCAGCCAGGTGGTTTTCGATAGTGATCAGCTTGCCCGTGGAACGGGCCAGGCGCAAGATCAATTCCTCATCCAGCGGTTTAGCCCAGCGCGGATTCACGGCTACCGCTCGGATTCCCTCACCGACGAGCGTGGCCGCCGCAGCTTTGCCAACCAACGCCATGTCCCCATAACCCAGGATTGCCACATCAGCGTGGTCTGCGTCCACTTCAGGATTCAAGATCTCGCCTTTGCCGATCGGTAACATCGCGTACGGGTCGTCCAACGCGACCCCAACCCCATTCCCACGTGGCAAACGCACTGCTACCGGCCCATCCATATAGACAGCGGTGTACATCATTTGCCGCAGTTCACCCTCATCCTTAGGTGCCATCACGCGCATATTGGGCATGGCACGCAAGAACCCTATATCAAAGACGCCATGCTGGGTAGCACCATCCTCACCGACGATACCCGCGCGATCGAGCAAGATTGGTACGTGCAGGTTCTGCACACAGACATCATGGATGATCTGATCATAGGCGCGTTGTAGGAAAGTCGAATATATCGCCACGACTGGTATCATTCCCTGGGTCGCGATACCCGCGGCAAAGGTGATGGCATGCTGTTCGCAGATGCCGACATCGAAGTAGCGGTCTGGCACCTGACTCTGCAATTTATGCAACCCTGTGCCTTCCGCCATGGCCGCCGTAATACCAACGATGCGCTCATCATGTTGGCAGAGATCGACCAGCGTATTGCCGACAACATCCGAGTAGCTGGGCGGAGCACCTGCTTTCTTCACCACCTGGCCCGTATCGACATTGAAAGCTCCAGGACCGTGGAATTTGGTCGCGTCTTCTTCGGCGAATGCGAAGCCCTTGCCTTTTTTGGTGAGGACCTGGATCATCACTGGCCCTTCGATCTCTTTGGCTTTCTCGAAGACCGAGACCATCTGATGGACATTGTGGCCATCGAAGGGGCCGAGAAAGGTGAAGCCGAGTTCACTGAAGACCAGATCGCTGCGACTGGGGGCAATGAATTCGCGCGTGCTACGGACCGTTCGCCCCGCCATCTCGACCGCGAGATCGCCGACGACTGGCATATCTTGTAGAAGACGCTTGGCAGTGCCGCGTAACCGGCGGAAGCGGCGGTCGGCGCGGATCTGGCCCAGGTAGTTATTTAGGGCACCGACATTATCAGAAATGCTCTTATCGTTATCGTTGAGCACGACGATCAACTTATGTTTCATCGCTCCAGCGTTATTGATGGCCTCCAGCGCCATACCGCCAGTCAGGGCACCATCGCCGATGATCGCCACGACGTTGAAGTCTTTACCTTCCATGTCGCGCGCCACCGCCATACCAAGCGCGGCACTGATCGAGGTCGAGGCGTGACTCGCGCCAAACGCATCATATGGCGATTCATCGCGGCGCAGATAACCAGATATTCCACCAAATTGTTTGAGCGTATCGAACTTCCCGAGCCTGCCCGTCAACAGTTTATGCGTATATGCCTGATGGCCGATATCCCAGACCAGGAGATCGCGTGGTGTGTCGAAGGCGATATGCAGAGCCAAGGTCAGCTCGACAGTACCCAGATTAGGGGCGAGGTGCCCACCGCGTTTGCTGACAGTGGTGATGATCTGGGAACGGATCTCACCAGCAAGTTGATCTAATTGTTCGTCGGTCAAACCCCGAATCTGGGCGGGGGACTCGACGGTATCAAGAATTCTGGACAATTGCGCACTCCTTCAAGCGTCACCCTGGACCTGAGAGATGGTAGAGACATCGCGTGGTGTCTGATGAAGCCCAGGGGCGACGCCGACCCTAGGAATGCTTCGTGTCCGGCACATGCTGCGCCGATGACACAGGTGCAGACGCTTCGGGCGACGATTCCGCGCCCCAGCGATAGGTATACCATCAATCTTACAAAGATGTGTCAAGTAGTGGACACATCTTTGATAGCGGTGAGACACAGCCGGACACTCTGGCCGAAATGAAATAGCTTTCAGACAGCCTTTAGACAGCTCTCAGAGAGCTCAATGCATAGTATAGGGCACAAGGTCATTGTTTCGCCAGTCAGCCAGGCATCAATCGACTCACGGGTTGCTCACAGCCAGGGAAGTGGATGCAGACAGATGACCAGGATAGCGCCAAATGCGCAGAAGGTGCCCAGCGGCATATAGGCACGCAGAGTGATGCGACGGGTAGAGAGGAGCAGCACAGCCACTGCACCAAGCGCCAGACAACCCCAGAGCAATGCCGTGATGGCGAGCGGCAGACCCAGCACGAAACCGATCGCAGCCGCGAGTTGGACGTCCCCAAAGCCAAGCGCGTCAGTGCCATAGAGAAGGTGACCCAGCAGAAATAGCACAAGAACTATCCCACCAGCAACCATTGCCCCCACCACCATCAAGGGGAGCGCCGCTGGCCCCGTCAGCGCCGCACCGATCAACGCGACAGCTACTGGCACCAGTAAGATCTGACCGAAGATAAGATGACTGGCGCCATCCAGGATGGCCGTTAATGCGAATGCCGCGACACAGATAGTCAATGCCAGCACGCGCCACACCGCATGTCCAAGTGAGGGATGGGAGAAACTTTGCAGAGCGATCGGTATCAACGCGAGCGCGAGGGTGGATCGCAGTCCTAGTGGCCACCAGCGCCCCAGGGCGGGGACAAGCATGTCCGTCGCCTGGCCCGCGTCGAATTCGAGCGGAGCCGCATCTGCGGGTGCCACCTGCGCTAACAGCTTGTCGCCATAGGCAGCTAATGGTCCAGCGCCAAACCAGGCAAGACAGGCAGTGATGCTGCCAATGATAAGGGCTTCCATGCCTTGAACTCCTTCTTGGTCAGCGCGATAGGCGCCCGATAGCCACGTTGCAGGGCCGAGATGGGGACCTTAGCCACGTGGTCCCCTGATCGCGCGCGGCCTCTTTTTATGCCTGAGGTGTAGTCGATACCGTGCTGGAAGCTCCGGCTGCCGCCGCCTCTTCGGTACGTGGAGGTTGGACTTTGACTATGGGCATTGCGGGATCACTCAGCAAGGTAATGCCCGCGGCGAGCTGCAGATCGCTGCTATGGAGCACCGCGTCGAGTGTCTTTAGCTGTGTGGCGTCGATCGTGATCTTTTCGGGCAACGCTTCGGGTAACGCCTCGATCTCGACGGTTTCCAGCAACAGAATTATGACGCCCCCACTGAGCTTGACCGCTGGTGATTCGCCGACCAATTCCAGTGGCACTTTGGCGCGCACTGGCTGATTGAGCCGAATCCGCATGAAATCGACATGCAAAATCTGGCCGGTGCTTGGCTTATGCTCGATGTGACGTACGATCACCATCTGGCGAGCGCTCTCATCCAGATGCAATTCTAAGAGACCGGCGGTCTGATGTAGTTCCCGCATACGCTGAAAGGTATGCCCGTCGAATTGCACGTCAACCGAATCGCCCTGGCCAAAGATGTGGCCAGGAATGATGCCCTGGCGTCGGAGCGCTTTGAGCTTTTTACCAGAGACCGAGCGTGGTTGCGTTGCGAGTGTTGGATGTGTTGCCATCGGAGACCTCCATGTACATGCCCACTGCTCAGCATGCGCTATGCCAACCACTCCAATAGTGATGTGCGCAGGCGCGAACTGGTGAGTATGTTTCCCCTTGCGCATTGTAGTACATCGCGCCATGGTGGTGTGGGGCCACCAGGACCCATTGCGCGGATGCGAGACATGCCAGTGCCAACGAAGTTCCCGCCTTCCTCCAACAGAGAGGAGTCGCCAGGTGCTATGATAGAGATACGGAAAGCATCGAAACTGCTATCAACTGCGTGGCGTGTTGTCCTGCGCCCCGTCGATCACTGGAAAGGATCCTATCGTTCATGAGCGCACCGACGATACCTGAACTGCATCCACCATTCTTTTACCATCGCCTGACGAACGGGATGGAGATGATTGGCCATCAGATGCCTAGCCTTGGTTCGGCAGTCTTTGGCATTCAACTCGGCGTTGGAGCGCGCGACGAAGAAGACGGTCAACTTGGCCTGGGCCAGCTCCTGGAAGATATGCTTTTCCAAGGTACACCGACAAGGAGTTCGCGCCAGATCACGGATAGTATCGAACTGCTCGGCGCGCGCCGCATCGTCGGCACCAATTTCGAGACGACCCGCTATGGGGCCCAGGTGGTCCATACCCGCTTGGAACCAGCACTCGAACTGTGGGCTGACCTGATCTTGCATCCAACGTTGCCGCGCAAAGAGTTCGATCAACTGAAGCCCTTGCTCATCCAGGCAATCCGCCGTCGCGAAGATGAACCTATGCGCCGTGTTGGTGAATTGATCATGCAGTCCTTCTATCGAGAATCGCGGCTCGCGCGTCCTCTGCTGGGGACGCTGGAAACTGTGGAACCTTTGCGGACCGAAGATCTACGCGCGTTTTATGATAAATATTATCGGGCAGACAAGGCGCTCTTCGCCATCGCGGGCAATTTCGACTGGGACTGGGTCGTTCAGAAAGTGTCGGCGCTCTTCGGTGATTGGGCCGGTGGTGGTGCGCCATCGCACCTCGATACCCCCCAGCCGGGGGACACCATCGCCGTCATGCAAGAGAAGGGTGAGCAGGAACACGTCTATCTCGCATACCCAAGTGTGACATTCGGCGATCCGGACTATTATGCCAATATCCTCATGTGCGAGATCTTCGGTGGTGGCATGACCTCACGGCTCTTCAGTGAAGTACGCGAGAAACGCGGTCTGGTTTATCAGGTCTCGGCTTTTCCGCAACCCTCTCAGCAGATTGGCGCGGTGATGATCTATGCCGGTTCGACCCCTGAGAAAGGGCACGAAACCGTGGAAGTCATCATGCAAGAATTGCGCAAGCTTGGTGAACATGGCGTGACGCAGAATGAGTTGGACCTGGCCAAAGTCCAGATCAAAAGTGAATTGGTCATGCAATCCGAGAGCTCTTCATCACGCATGGGTGGCATCGCCCGATCCTGGTGGTATGAGCGCCGCATCTCCACGATTGCTGAGATTAAGGCGAAGATCGACGCCGTAACCGTCGAACAGATCGCTAGTCTGCTCCAGCGATTTCCTCCGACACATCCCCTTACGCTCGCGGCCCTTGGCCCCGTCAGCCAGGCAGATTTGGTCGCGGGTATCTGGACCAACTGAGGTTTTCACCAATCAAGCGATGCACGCGGCAGGCTCTCACTCAGAGAGCCTGCCGCGTGCTCACATATGGGCCAAAACCCTCTTGATCGGCTTCGCTATAGTTTCAATGATAAGAGTTTATCGGGTGATAAATTCTATTGAGATGAGAACTGAGCGGAGGTTGAAAATCCATGCCCCGCACCTCCACCAAGCCCGATGCTGAGGAGACGCGCCGCGCCATTCTGCGCGCCGCGCATGACCTCTTCATGGAGGCTGGGTATCGTGCGGTCACGACGAGGATGGTGGCACAGGCAAGTGGCATTCAACAGCCGCTGATCTATTACCACTTTGCTGACAAAGAGGCGTTGTACATTGAGGTCCAGCGCGAGTTGGCAATGTCGATGCATGTGGCACTGGAAAGCATTGCTATGCGCGCTGAGGCGAACATCGTCGACCGCCTCGTTGATGTGGTCGAATATCTCCGTACCTCTCACCAGATGAATATGGAATTGTTCATGCACGATGTGCGCTATGAGATCAGCCCGGATGCCCGCGCCCTCTTACGCGACCTCTTCAGTGCCCATATCCTTCACCCCATCAGTTTGATCTTCATAGATGGTATTGCCACGGGCTTTCTGCGCCGCCCGGATGCTGGCGGGCTGGAACCACACACAGCAACTTTGTTGGTGCTGAGCGCCATCATGCACCTGCCCGCTGCGCCGGTTGCCAACCAGACTCTTCCCGCGGGCGTGCCACCAATGGCGCAGTCTGACCGTGCCCCAGATATTGTTCGGCCCTTGATCCATGGTCTCATCTATGGGATGGCCGCCGCGTCAGAGTCTCCGCCGCCTTGACCAGCAGAGCTCTGTGTTGATACCAACCATACGCGCATCCGTCACAGCGCTGAGCGCAAAAACATCACTACTGAGGAATAATCACATGGAAACACCGCTGACAACACCACCAAGCGCGACATCTGGCGCTCACGTGGATCCCCGGTATAAATGGCGTGTCCTGGCATCCGTCGTCTCTGGACTCTTCATGGTCATCCTCGACTCCACGGTGGTCAATGTCGCGCTAAAATCGCTGCAACAGCATTACCAAGTTGGCACGAACGAGGCGCAATGGGTTATCAGTCTGTATACTCTCACGCTCGGTATCTCTACACCACTCTCTGGTTTCCTGGGCGATCGATTTGGCATGAAGCGAATCTATTTGACGGGCCTTGGCATGTTCGCAGTCGGTTCGATGCTCTGCGGCTTCGCCTCGATGTTAGACCCCGGAACCACCACTTTCCATCTCGGACCCTTCCTGGTAACCCCTCTGACTTTCCTGATTATGGCGCGCGGCATTCAGGGGATTGGCGGTGGCATCTCATTACCCCTGGGGACAGCACTGCTTTTCAAAGCGTTCCCACCACGCGAAATCGGCGCGGCATTCGGCATATTTGGCATCGTGCTGGTGTTCGCTCCAGCCATCGGCCCATTGCTCGGTGGTGCCTTGGTAGATCACAATTTGCTTGCCTGGGTCTTCTTCTTGAATATTCCCATCGGCGCGATTGGCCTGACCATTGGCATCAATTTCTTGCGCGAGAGCGACCATTCTGGCAAAGTGCCGGTTGACATCCCAGGGATCATCTTCGCTGGGCTGGGGTTTGGCTTGATTTTGCTGGCGGCTTCGAATGCGGGCCAATCTGGATGGACAGACCCAGGGGTACTGGTAAGCCTGGCCGCCGGCATTGTATCTCTGGGGATCTTGACCTTTGTGGAACTTCGCGCACCCTCGCCATTACTCGATCTGAAGCTCTTCCGTATCCCCAGCTTCGCCATCGCTAACATTGCAGGGTTAGTCGGCACGATTGCGCTCTTTGGCGCTGAATTCCTCTTGCCACTTTATCTTCAGATCTTGCGTGGTGAAACGGCTTTCCAGGCGGGCTTGACCTTGCTCCCTTTGGCGATTGCCTCGGCCTTTGCAACGGTGCTTGCGGGCCGACTCTCAGATCGTCTGGGACCACGCTTGCCAATCGTCATTGGTTTCTTGTTAATCGCGTATAATACCTACCAACTCTCGCAGATTACCATTGATACCAGTTTGACATTCATCGGCTTTCTGCTGGTCTTACGCGGTATCGCGGTTGGCCTGATCATTCAGAATAGCCAGGTAGCGGCATTGATGGATGTGCCGCCAGCCCGTTTGAACCGCGCGACTCCGCTGGTCCAAGCTTCGCGCCAGACGATGCAATCCATTGGTGTGGCCTTTTTGGCGACAATCCTTACTAGCGCCATCACCATCACGATCCCAGCCAATATCCCCACAGGCAGTACCGCCAATCTGCCACCGGTGGTGCAACAGCAGATTCACCAGCAATTGCTCACCTTCCAGCATCAATACATTACTGGCCTTGAAAATGCTTACCTGGCAACCTTTGTGATCGCGATCATCGCGACGATTCTTTCACTCTTCTTGCCAGGTTGGCCCGGCAAGTGGGCTTCGGCACGTCGTCAGCCCACGGCTGAGGTGGCGGAGCCAGCAAATGAGGTTCCCACAGCACAAAGTGCATTAGGTGAATAAGTTCATCTAAACTGCGATTTACCAAAAACAGCCTAGTCCAAGCGAAGGGATGGCATCTCACCTTTTGATGCCATCCTTTCGCTCTGGCATCATCCCCTGGATATTGACGCAGCGATAGCGGGAAATCGCAACGAGATCGCAACTTCTTTGGTCTTTTTAGGAAACCGGTTAGGTGGCGCCAAAGCGATCACACAGATGGAAACAGAAGATGGCACAGGCCAGATAAACATACATCTGGTACGTGACCTTCAGCTTCTCCCAACGGACGCGCAAGCGCCGCGAGCGGTTCAGTCAACTATGCATTCGCTCGACAACCCAGCGCCGTGACGTCTAGGGGGGATCAACTCGATGCGCGAGACGATCCGACGGATATGCCGCGTGTCGCCTCGCGCATCGAGTTGATCCCGAATGGCGTTGTACAGTCAGTCTTCCTTTGGCGCGGTGCGACTCGTGTGGGCTACGCGCACCGCCTCTCATCGCGCTGAATATTCAATAGTTTTTGAATATATTTTAGCAAATGCCAGGAGTCTTACGCCCATGTGGATAATATAAGTATATTATAATTACTAGTAATTGATGAGGGTGGAGTTGCGAATAGTACATAATTTTTTACCCTTGACATACTGGTAACTCATAGATACAATATTGATGTTAGGAGATCGAGATATGCCAGTTTTAGATGCTCGCGGACACATTGCGATACCGAATTTGCGAGAGTGGCGTACACGTGCGGGGATGACACGCCAGGTGCTTGCCAACAAGGCTGGCCTGAGTGAAGCCACACTCGCAAAACTAGAGCGCGGCAAGTCTACCAGCGCCCGATTAGCAACCGCAGAAAAACTTGCTCGCGCACTCCGCATCAGTGTGGACAGGTTGACCAGCGCCCCAGCAGACCCAAAAGACTCCGGGTAGGATGCGACCACAGTGCTGTGAGGCATGGTATCTCATCATGTCTCGCTGACACCATCAGCATAGCACGAGAGGACCGTAACATGTCTGATGATACCTTGCCCATGCCTACATCATCGCCCTTCGATGCTATCCGTCATACCGATGACCAGGGCGAATACTGGACAGCTCGCGAATTGGCCAAAGAACTGGGCTACACTTCCTGGCAGTTCTTTGACCGCGTCATCGAAGAAGCGAAAGCAGCTTGCTCCAGCCAGGGATACGACAATGAATGACTTTTTAATGACGTCATTAAAAAGTCCAGTGGTGGAAGACCAGCAAAAGACTATCGACTTACTCGCTTTGCCTGCTACATGGTCGCCTTAAGTGCGGATGGCACAAAGCCAGAAGTAGCGGCGGCGAAGGTCTATTTCGCGGTCAAGACACGTGAACGGGAACTTGACGAGGCATATCTCCAATGGCGACACCGCGCCATACAAGCCCTTATGGCGCATGGAGCATCACGCGAGTGGGCAGAAACTCGCGTCGATGACATCACCGCGCGCAATGAATTGACCCATGAATGGTTTGTGCGTGGCGTCAAGGGGAAAGAATATGCGATCCTGACAGACCAGCTGCATATGGGCGCGTTTGGACTGAGCATCGAAGAGCATAAGGCGCTGAAAGGCTTCGCGGTTACCTACAAGGGCAAGAAGCTGGTGTACAACGATGACTTGCCACCAGCCATGACCAGAACAGAGCTTGCGCTGAATACACTGGCAAGCACTGCCGCACGCGATATTCATCTGGCGCGCGACTCACAAGGTTTTCAGCAAGTCGCACGTGATGTGCTAGATGCTGGGGATGTGGCGGCCACTGCCCGTCGCCGCCTGGAAGAACTCACAGGACACCCGGTCGTCAGCCCGCGTAATATGGTCAAAGAGCCAGACGGCGGGCTGTGGGGGGAATTGCCAGCGCCAGACGACACTGAGGCATGAGGCCACTGGCCTTCTGTATTCCCTAATATGAGCAGCATAGCTTTCTGCGAAGGGATGGCATCTCACCTTCTGATGCCATCCCTTCGCTTTGGCATCATCCCCTGGATATTGACGCAGCGATAGCGGGAAATCGCAACGAGATCGCAACCTCTAAGGGCGACATCTCGCGCCGCGGACCTGTATACTGAAAGGCAGACTAGGTTTTGGAAGGCAGGAATCATTGATGAAGATCGCTTATATTTGCGCGGATCTGGGGATACCGGTACTCGGAAATAAAGGCGCATCCGTGCATGTGCGCGAATTCACTGATGCCCTCGTGCGGTTGGGGCATACGGTGCAGATCATTAGTGCACGTGCTGAGGAAGATGAGCGAGCAAACCCTTTGAACCAACCCCTGGCGCCGGTCACCGTCCTTCCTCCGAGTTCGGCAAATAAGGAAGCGGCGCTGTGGTTTGCGGACAGCCTCATTCGGATGGACTGGCCGCGCGACCCGATGCACATCCGATCCGAGATGCGCCACGTGCTGGCCGACGGGGAGTTTGTCACTCAGGCCGAACCGGTTATCAGAGCATTTCAGCCCGATCTGGTGATTGCGCGGCACGCCCTTTTCAGTATCGCAGGCTCGGAACTGGCGCGGATTGCTGGGTGTCCCTGTGTGCTTGAAGTCAACGCGCCACTCCGTGAAGAACGGCGGCGGTACTGGGGTCTGACTCTCGATGAGGTTGCTGAACAAGGCGAACGCAAAGCTTTCCAGGAGGCACAGGCCATTGTCGCGGTCTCTGAAGGGACACGTAACTATGTGCAACGCTGCGGTATTCCTGCCGCGAAAATCTCCGTGTTGCCGAACGGAGTGAACTTGCAACAGTTTACCCCTTCCGTTGACGGCACGGCGATCCGCCACGCGTTACATCTGGAAGAAACCACGGTAATCGGATTCTCGGGTAGCTTGAAGTCCTGGCATGGACTCGATGAATTGCTCTATGCCTACGAAGGAGTACGGAGCTTACTACCTGGTCAAGCACGCCTGTTGATCGTCGGTGATGGCCCTGAGCACAATCATATCAGTGAGCTGGCGACCAATCTCGGCATCAACGAAGATCTGTGTATGGTGGGAGCGGTGCCCCACCATGTCGTCCCACAGTATCTCGCCGCCATGGATATCGCTGTCGCACCTTACCTCGCGACCAACGGTTTTTATTTCTCGCCGTTAAAGGTGATGGAATATCTCGCGATGGGCTTGCCAGTTGTTGCTCCAAATCTGGGACAGATTCCGTCATTGCTGATGAGCGATACTGGGCCAGTCGGCAAACTCTATCAACCCGACAATCGCCAGGAATTGGCGGCTGCACTGTATCAACTCTGTCGCAACCCCCGCGAACGACAGCAATTAGGCGAGCGAGCCGCCGAGCACGCACGACGGCATTTCGCCTGGGAAACAATCGCCCAGGCGGTCATTGATGCTGGTCTGGTGCTTGAACCACAGGCAGTCGACCTTCCGCACTGACGGCCAAAAGGGAGAAATCGCGATGTCGCTTCATACCCCCAGACACACGCCGCGTCGATTGGGTTGGCAGCGGAATGGGAGCGGACTCGTGGGAGACTTGCCGCATTCCGCCTTTCGCTTGTCGATACGCGCTCGTCTCTGGTTGGGCTTCGGCATCGTCATTGCGATGAGCAGTATCATCGTGGGGTTTACAACCGTCCAATCCAGTATGCTCGCGGCTACTCTACAGGATCTCAATACAAAAGACCTCCCTGAAGTCATCACCCTGGGGCACCTGCACACCGACCTGTTGACCGAGCGCGACCTCGTTCGTACTCTTGCGAAAAGCCCACCGCCAGACCCCACCGCTGACGTGAATATCTTGCTTACCACCATTACTCAATCCACCACCGATAGCGCTGCTATCACCCGGTTCGAACCACCGGATCCATCGCAAAATCATCCAAACGATACTTCACTCATCAGCGATCTGACGTCGACCATCCACCAGATACATATCCAGAGCCGGGCAATCGTAGCATTGATCCAGGCGAACCAGCAACCGCAGGCGCTCACCGTCGAGACAACCCAACTTGATCCGTTAGCTCACCACGCCCTGGCAGATCTGCGGCAACTTAATGCGCTCGAAGAGGTCGAAGCTGCTAAAACTGGTGCGGAAGCTCAGGCTGATAGCCAGCGAGCAACGATCTTGATCTTCATTCTGGCAATCGTGATTGTGGGGAGTTCTATTACATTTGCCTGGATTCTCTCGCGAGCCATTACACGTCCACTTTCGCAGCTACTCCTCGCGACAGAAACCATCGCGATGGGAAATCTCGAAGTCAGCACGCCCATGGATCGTCATGATGAATTTGGGCGATTGGGTCAGGCCTTCGAAACCATGCGCCAACATCTGGGTCAAACGATCGCGACGCTGGCACGGGAACGGCGTCAGACGCAGATGATCATCGATGCCAGTGCGGATGGTATGCTGTTGACTGATCGCGCTGGCGTCGTACGGCAAGTCAATCCTGCATGCGAACGACTGCTCGGGCTGGCGGTGCATGATCTCACAGGCAAGTCGATCACTTCAATTCTGCGGATTCCCGAGCAGATCTTCGACAATGATCCATTGGGGACGGACCTTCTGTCTACACAAGGAGCATCGCCTTCCGATGTGTTACCCGATTGGCAAACCCAGGAGTTTGGTAATCGCTGGTTGGCGGTGAGCTATGCGACGTTGCGTCAGGATGTGGAACTCGACAGCCCACAAATTATCTTTGGGTTGCATGATATCACACCGATGAAAACCATCGAACGAATGCAGAATGACTTCATCGCGATGGTTTCCCATGAGTTGCGTGCCCCATTGACGACTGTATCCAGCTCCGTCGAACTCTTGAATACCCTGGACAACCTGCGTGATGGCGAGACGTTTCATGAGGTCCTGGGTATCCTTACGCGCCAGACCCACCGCCTCAGCCAGGTTATTGAGGAAGTCTTACAGAGCACGCGGCTGGAGGCGGGACGGCTGCAAGTACATTGCGCGGCAATACCGATCTTGGATCAATGTCAAGAATGGATTGCCGCGGTAAGTCTGGAATGGATGGGTGATCATCGCGCGCTGCGGTTGTGCAACGAGTTATCGGCGCCAGGTGCTGTGTCTGAAAATCAGCAAATCACCCCGCAGGTCCTCATCTGGGCAGATCGCGATCTCCTTGAGATCGTCGTGCGTAATGTGCTGGAAAACGCGCGAAAATATAGCCCCGAGGGGAGCCCCATCACGCTCGCTGTCCAGGCTGACGAGCAAAATGGACGAGTGATTCTCCGCATCATTGATCAAGGACCGGGCATCCCACCGGAAATGCGCGAGCAGATCTTTGAACGCTTCATGCGTGCTTCCGGTAATGTGACGCAAGGCATCCGCGGTTTCGGGCTGGGATTATACATTGGCCGCGCATTGATGCGAGCGATGGATGGTGATATTTGGGTGGAGAGCGATACGACCGGTTCCATTTTTCATATCGCGATACAAATGGTGCCAACCACCTTGCCAATAACATCAAAAGCAGAGGAACAATAAAGATGAGTATCACGATTTTGATGGTCGATGATGATACTGCTCTTCTCAGACTGGTGGAGCTCCAACTTACACAAGCTGGATTTCGGTTCGTTTCGGCGCTCAATGGCATCGTAGGCTTGCAGTATTTAGAGCGCGAACACCCTGCCCTGGTCATCCTGGATGTTGGCA
>DAIDHM010000190.1 GCA_027459705.1 Ktedonobacteria bacterium
GCGCTATGCAATGCATCGTGGTACGGTTGCATTTCTACCGCAAGTATGCTTTAATATCTACGCACTGTTGTTACACTGATGCTACGACCAATATGAGCAACCATTGATCCTTACTCATCCTGCGATACCGCGTGACTGGCCTAAGAGGAAGTAGGCTAGCCTTGTTGGCAATGCGATCACGAGTAGGGGTTCAAGCGGATTGTAAAACAATCCAAGATCATCGTCGATCCTGGCAACGCACCGCACGAATCTCAGGGAATGCGTCGTTCGGCTCTCGCCGACGACAGGTGATGCTATTTCTCCGCAGAGCGGCGTGTGCGCTTCCGCGTCCAACTCCGTCCCCCCAATGTTGGCGTGGGATGGAGGCAATCAGTGGAACATGGAGAACACAGAAGTTGTCTACTTTCTCGCAGTCGCTCGCGCGTCGTTGCGCGCTGTTCGCGATCGTTCCGGCCCTCCTCATCGCGGCGCTCTTCATCCCGACCATCTCGGCGAAATTTGGTCTCACCACCAGAGCGCATGCCGCGCCACTCAGTCAGCCCAACTTCGGGTCGAATGTTTATGTTTTTACCCCCAGTATGCCTCTGAGCCAGATTCAGGCCACGGTGAATCAGATCGCCACCCAGCAAATCGCCAACCAATTCGGCACGCAGCGTGATGCGTTACTCTTCGCGCCCGGTACTTATGGGACCACGGCCAACCCGTTGAATTTTCAGGTTGGCTATTACACAATGGTCGCCGGCCTCGGCCAGTCGCCCAGCGATGTGGTCATCAATGGGTCAATCAATGTCTACAATCAATGCGATGCGACTGGCAGTTGTGTGGCGCTCAACAATTTCTGGCGCTCACTCTCTAATCTCACCATCAACGTTGACAATAGCAGCTTTGGTTGCCATTCCGGCGAGTTCTGGGCGGTCTCGCAGGCCGCGCCGATGCGCAGAGTGCAAGTGAATGGCCTAACCACCCTGATGGACTATTGCAGTGGGCCGTCCTTTGCCAGTGGCGGTTTCATCGCCGATTCCGCCTTCACCGGCAGTGTCGTCATCAATGGCTCACAGCAACAGTTTTTCGTCCGGAACAGCAACATCGATAGCTGGACGAACGGCGTCTGGAACCAGGTTTTCACCGGCGATGTCGGTGCGCCCGCTCAATGTTTCCCCGCCACAAGCAGTTGTGGTCCATATACCACTGTCTCGGCCAGCCCGGTGACCCGTGAAGCGCCCTACCTCTACCTTGACGCCAGCGGCAATTACCAGGTTTTCGTGCCTGCCGCGCAGAACAACACGGTCGGGAACTCCTGGGTCTACGGGCAGACGCCTGGTGTCTCGCTGCCGATCGATCAATTTTTCATCGCGCAACCAACGGATTCCGCTGAGACGATCAACGAGGCCCTGAGTGAGCACAAGAGCCTCATTCTGACACCCGGTATCTATCATCTCGCTGATACGCTCATGGTCACCCATCCCGATACCGTCGTCCTCGGTCTCGGATTTCCGACACTGATCCCGCAGGATGACAATGCCGCGATGCGCGTGGTCAATAATCAGGGCGATGCGCTCTCCGGCTTGATCTTCGATGCTGGTCCATCAACGTCGCAGGTATTACTGCAGGTTGGGAACGGCCATTCACAAAGTGGGAACTCTGCCGCTGATCCGACGGCACTGCACGATGTCTTCTTCCGCATCGGTGGCGCGGAGGCGGGTAGCGCGAATACCAGCCTGGTCGTCAACAGTGACAATGTCATCCTGGATGATATCTGGGCCTGGCGCGCCGACCATGGCAATGGTGTCGGTTGGACGAGCAATACAGCCGCGACGGGCGTTGTCGTCAATGGCGATAATGTGACAGCCTATGGTCTCTTCGTTGAGCACTACCAGCAGTATGAAGTACTCTGGAATGGCAACAACGGTACGGACTTCTTCTTCCAGAATGAGATGCCCTATGACGTGCCAAGCCAGGCGGCCTGGATGGAGGCGCCAGGTGTCGATGGCTACGCCGCCTTCAAAGTCGCAAATACTGTCACGAGCTTCCATGGTTATGGCATGGGCAGCTACAGCTTCTTCAACCAGGGCGTGAATGTCTATGCCGCCAACGCCTTCGAGGTGCCGACAACTTTACCGGCTGGGAGCCTCAACGATCTGTTGACGATCTTCCTCAACAGCACTGCGTCGGGCGGAATCCTGCATGTGGTGAATAATACCGGCGGTTCTTCGACCGCAGCCAATCCAGATGTTCCGGTTACGGTGGTCAGCTACCCGTAGTGCGCATATTTAGCTCATGCACCACTGCTTAGATCTTTGGACGCAGCATGTTCTCTGTAGAACATGCTGCGTCCTTCGCATTGTGCCTGGAATGCTTGCTCGGCGACCTTGGGGCTTAGCCACACATCGACGATAATCTTTCTGTCAGTGGTCCATAAAAATAAAACAGAAATAGTATTGACTTCACACTTATTGTCTGTTACTATGAAAGATGTTTACACATTGATCGATGTGATGTCTCGGGGAATGAGGTGCTATAAAATGGGAATACCCAGAATTATGGCTCGTTTTCAACGAAAACAGCGCGCACAGACCGAATCTCACCGACCTGTGTCAACTGAAGAGCTTGCCTCAGATCTTCAGCCTCATCTTACCGCAATGTCGCAAGCGCTCGCGCGTGAAACCTTGCCGCAATCACATGGTCCGACAAAATTTCCTGAAGGTTCGACAATCACCACCGAACTATTTGGCGTGGTCAATGAACCAGTTCCCCACCTGCTCACTCTCGCGATCGAACCAACGTGGGCCCCCTTGCTACCCATTCGATTGATGTGCCATGACTCACTGGCTGGGCAAGTTCTCACCACTGGTGCACCAGCGTTCAAGTTATTCCCCGAACAAATCATCTCATCCACCACTGAGGATCATTCAGAGGTTGCAGTTGAGAGAGAAAGTCGACCAGGATCCCCTGCGGCGAAGGAACCACATATCCCTGACCACAATGCTACCAAAAGGAACTCACCCGAAGAGGCATCGTCGCGCGAAACTGCTGGTATGCCACGACTGCGATCCACGCGTGCCGTCGCCATCATTCCTCTCCGCAAGAACCAGCAAATTGTGGGGGTAGTACAGATCGAATGGCCGACGTATCATGCGACAATAGTGCAATTAGATCGTATCAAGTATATAGTTAAAAGATATGAAGCAAAAATTAGCGCCATATTAGCGGCAAGATATCAGGATATCGCACAGGCCGCCGAGACCACCACATGGTTACGTGCGGTCGCCAATCGACAGCAATATATTCTCTTTCCCCGCGATGTCACTATCGTCTATGACCAGATCTTACAAGTCGCGTTACGAATCCCTCACAATGCATTCCGAGCGGAAATCCCTATTTTCGCCAGCGCTTTGTTGCTGATTCGCGCGGGTGAACAATTAGAGAACATTGTTATCCCCACGAATGTGGATCTGACGGACCCCCAGCTGCACACGCTCAGAGTTGTGCTCATGCAAAAACTTGGCAAGGATTGTGAGCCGCCTGATCCGCAATGGTTTCTGTATCCAGAACACACAGATCTCAATGCGAAGACCAAGACATTTCCCAGCATCACCAGCAAAGTCATTTTGACCAACCAAAGTCACCTGGCCATCAACGTCAGGGAGGATGGGTATTATCTCGACGCAGGGGCGAGTCTGGCAAATGGCACCGAATGTAATGTGCCTTTGCGTTCAGATGGATACATCGTTGGAGCGCTATCGGTCTTGAATCCACAATCCAACTCCATCAATTCCACCGATGCTTCCCACCTGGAATATTTTGCCACCTCTGTTGCACAACTTGTATGGCGTGCGAGCATCGTCTCACGAGCGCGGCGTTCTGAACTGCAATTAGATCGTATCAACGATCTCATGCGCTTGATTACACCCCCCGCTGTCTGGCGTTCTCATGAGGAAGCCAGTAAGGCACATGATCAAGTGCTTCACCACTTGTGTGAATGGGCAGCGGAGTATACGAATGTGCGCATCGCAGTCCTGGCTGTCATCCAGCAACGAGACCATCGTGAGGTATTTCGCCTGCTTTACTATACTCTTGAACCGAAAGTAGAATATCGGAATTTTCTGGAAGTAAACGACGGGTTGATCGGTCACGTCTATCGTGAAAAACGATACAAATTGGTAAATGACTTAGAGACGTATCGTCAACGGAACGAACCCTATGTCGAAGCCTACGATGGGATTCGAAGTGAGATGGCTGTTCCTTTGATGCGCGGTACAAAGTTGCTTGGGGTGCTGAACCTGGAGAGCAAAGAATTATTTCATTTCACCATCACGCATCGCCGTTGGGCAGAATTCCTCGCGCAACAGGCGGTAGTAGCTCTGTCAGTGCTTGATCATGCCCAAAGACAATTGCATGACGAAGCACTCGTAAAGCTCACGAGTTTAGTTGCTGAACACCTGGGAAAAATGCGCCAGGTAAATCTAGATGAAATTGATCGATACATACCTGTCAATGAATATCCCATTCGCGATGATCCTGACTTTCGTAATCTCCTCGAATCCTATCTGGATAATGCTCGTCAAAACTCTACCCATGCGATGGATCTAAAGCTGCAGATACTACTTATTCTCATCAAACCGATGCGAGATAAGATTTTACGTGATCTTCTGTTGGAAACAAAACGTCTTACTGAAGCTGAGATTGTCTCATTGCGACTCTTCGCCAATCAAATCATCGATCACGATGAAGTGCGCAGTGGTGATCTCGTCTTAATATATAGCACGTTGCCAACCTTTTTGACGTCCTCGGTGGATACGGTAGATATTTTGCCCTTTCAAGAGATACACTTTAAGAATGATATTCTCAAAGGACTCCTTCATGTAGATTCAATTCGTACGGGCAATGCAGAACACTTCGGCGCAACCCAACCTCAAACACGTTCACAACTTATCGCCCCACTCCTTGAAGGGACAGAATGTGTCGGTACCCTGCATCTCGAAAGTAGCCAGGAGTATTTCTTTAACCATATTGATCCGATGAATTCCGATGATGATCTCAACGAAGACCTGTTGCGGCAAAAAGTTGCCAGTCAGATTGGACTGTTAGCAGCGAATGTTATCACCGCAACGGATTTTTTGACTCATGACTTACAACTGCAGCTATTACGCTCGTTCGAACGGGATTGCATTGCTCTTCCCAATATCGATGATACCGATTACTTCTCACTCGTGTTACGCGGTGCTCATGCGATGACTTCCGTGAAAAATGGGTGGGCTCGCATCGATCTGCTTACCGGTGAAGGTGATGCGGTCATTCGTCGTTACTATCTACGCATCAATCAGTATTACACCTCACATAAGATTCATTGTCAAGTAGAGGCCTTTGAAAATACTCCACTCCTCATCTCCAATCCAATCATTAAGCAAGCAATCCATTCTCGTGAGGCTGTGCTCGAGCTCGATTATTCACACAACGTCCAGGCTAACGACGCAGATTTTCAAGCAGTTAGATCAGTCCTCTGCGTGCCACTTACCTTGAGTAATAATGCTTCGAGCGAAAATAGCGTTGTGGGCGTACTGACCGTCGCTGCTTTAGAAACTAAGGCGGTCAGTGATGCGGACAAGCGGATTCTTCCGCTCTTCGCGCAGACGGTGATGATCGGCTATCAAAATCTCATGAATCAGATTGGTCGCGTTCAGTATATGCGTGAGGTCGAAGAGATATATGAGCATATCGCACAGACTATTGGGACAATGCGACAAGTTCGACACCACCTTGCCGCCGCAAATGAAATGCCAGCCATACACAATATGCGCGAGGAGGTGAGGAAAGCGCTGGATGCTACGACCAATATCGACAATATGCTCCTGCTGGCAAAGAAACTTTTTCTCTGGCTCCCTTATCTTGTTCAGCAACAATTTGATGACTCCCTAAACACTGTGGACTCGCCCACTCATTCGGTTACTCGGTCCGGAGGAGATACAAAATCTCGGTATAGAGCGCGTCCTTTGCGCGATCTGGCCCATCTCTTTGCCATCTATGCTTCGCTAGATAGTGCGCATAGTTGCGTCGTGTATTGGGATGACGAATTACCTGATGTCGCTTTCACTTTTGACGACACAACCATCTTCATGGTGGAAGCAGTACTCTTTGGTTGCCTCATGCACTGCCTCCGTGAAGGCACCATGAATATTGAGATCTCACATCGCCTTGATGGGCAACACGTGATCGTCCTGCAAATGAAATATTCACCGCAGCGTTTGCAAAATCCAGCCACCCCATTCTGGATCTCCAGTCTTGATCGTCGCTATCGTGGCATACCACTCGAGCATTTAGGCCGCGTAGCCCATCGATTTGGGGGAAAAGTTGAGTATGAACCTGTCAAGGAACGCAGTGGAATTGCGCAAGATCGGCAGGCAGATTTTGATGATCGAGGATATGCGCTTATCCGAATCAAGATTCCTATTATGCACGAGGAATAAGCTATGGCAACGCTCCCTATCATGTTCTATTTTGTTACCGCGCGAGAACAGACCTTTCAACAATTGCGACATATTATCCATCTTAATAGTGGGCTGGGTGTGCAATGTATCCGTGGCAATGTCCGCGATTTCAATGAGCGGATGATCGCAGCGGAGTCTCACAGTGAAGCCGTTGCCATTTGTTGTACCATCCTGGATCCCAATATTGAGTCGTTTCTGAATCAATTCCTCAACTCAGCCAGTCCGTATTTATCCAGTCGTCCGCTCATTATCATGGTGCGTGATGGTAAACAGTTGAGGAATTATGCTCGTCTCGCAGAACGACCAGCTACACACTTTATTCATACTGAACTCTACAATGATGGTGGAATGCAATCATTCACCGAGGCATCGCGCAGCATTATGAACGAGCATCTGGTCAAAGAATGTATCGAGGCGGCAATAAGCTCCCCGCAACTCGTTCCACACATAAGCCAAATGCATGAAGTTTTTCGCCTACTTTTGGATACCCTGGTTCTGCGCTCACAAGTAGCAATGCGCGATAGCAAGCATGGAGTGACAGATGATCTTTTGCAGGCTACAGCATCGCTCGTCCATGACTGGAAAGAACACTACAAATTGCTCATTCTCTATCGAAAAAACCTGAAAGGGAAAACAACCGCGCAATCTAGCAACTTTGAAGAAAGGAGCGCGGCAGTATATGAGATCCATAACCTCTTGCAACTGGAACTCACCTGGCGATTCTATAGTTTGCGCTTTCGGATCAATTATCGCTCGCTTCAATTGCTCGGTAAACACTATATACCTGTGCACTCCGAGCCAAATCAAATCGAAGACCTATCACGCCAGGAAGTAAAATCAGCATTCAAAAATTATATTCAAGACTACTTGCGAGAAACTCGACAGTTATATGCCATCCTGCGAACTGATGCTCGCATCTTGCAGCGAGTCATATTGATACGACAACGGCTTGAACAGCATGTTGGCGAAGTCGAATTTTTTACCCACCTGTCGATGGTTTGCACTGGTGAGCAGGTTGAAGAGACAGAGCGTGGTTGGCTGTTGTACGCTCCGATCGCTGAGCATATGCTACATTTTAGGCAACGCATTGCTATGCGTCAGGAAGCTCGAGCGAACAATGAATACGGACTGGCACTACTCTATCTTCTCCTTGAATTATTCGCGGGCTATGGCTATCAAACACGTCGCATCCCACTCTTCCTCGGCATATTTGCCCTGCTGATCACTGGTAGTCTTTTCGTCGATGGCTTGCTCATATCCCATTGTGGTGCATCTTTCACGGCGGCATGGAACGACTTCCAACTCACCATCGCGAATCTCGTGGGGCAGAGTAACTCCATCTCTGTTTGCGCCCCACAACGCGGTTTGATTCTGGGATTTGAAACGTTTATAGCTTATTTTATTCTGGCGTTGATTGCGGCCTTGCTCGGCGACTTGCTCAGTTCACGTTAAGGCTTTGTATGAACTTTAGCCGACATAGCTCGTGGATGATCGGCATCCCAGGATTGGGCATGCTGGATACGCCGCCCAATCGCAGGATGATCATAAAACAGCGTCTCGATGATAGGATGAGGATCCAACTGCGCCAGATTTTGATTTGCCAGGCGATTGAAGGCGCTGATGAAGGTCGCTGGGTCGCGTGTCATATCCAGCGCGTACTGATCGGCCTGCCGCTCGACAATGCGGCTATACGTATTGCCGAGCGGGCCGGTGACCATGCCATATATTCCGAAAATCAGCGCCAGTACGGGCAATGTCGCGACATCTGCGAGGCCGTGCAGGCCAGCGAAGGGCGCGGCGACAATCGTATGCAGGGTGATGTTGACCACTGCCAGACCAGCCAGCGTCAGCGCCGTGCTGACGGCAATGCCTTTCCAGATATCATTGTGGACATGATGGCCAAGTTCGTGTGCCAGCACCACTTCGATCTCATCGGGGGTGTATTCCTGGAGCATGGTATCACCAATGACAATACGTCGTGTATTCCCCAGCCCCATCAACGCGGCGTTGCCCTCCGCGGTCTTGCGACTCATCTGCATCACGAAGACACCGCGGACTCGCGTTCCCGCGCGCTGTGCCATGCGTAGCAGGCGATCTTTCAGATTACCCTCCGGCATTGGTTGTTGTTTAAAGAACAAGGGCAGGATCAGGACCGGCGCCAGGTTGGCCAGCACGACATTGATGAGCAACAGAACTCCAGCAAGCCATAGCCACCAGGTCAGCGGCTGGATAGCCAGCAAAAGGTACAGGATTTCCAACAGGATCAAACCAAAGAGGATACTGATCAGACCACCCTTCGCCAGATCGCCCAACCAGCCCGCGAAAGATTGTTTACCCAGACCATAGCGGCGAGGCAGGATGTAGCCACTATAGATGCTCAGCGGCAGTGAGAGCACACCATAGACCAGCAGAAATATCAGGATCATGGCGGCTACGATCCCTGGCGCCCAGCCCACCAGCGGCTGCCAGCCAGCGAGGACGGGCCCCAGCAGATCCCGTAGCCGGAGGTGCAGACCAAATCCTAGCACTACTGCCAGGAAGGTCGTGCCGATTGCCAGATCTACCAGGCTCAAAAGTCGTCGTTGGCGCGCGTAGCGCTTAGCTTGTTCCTGGCGTTGGGGGTCAATGGTCGCGGTGGATGACGGCGCGTTCGCGTCGTTCATGGGTGTCTTTGTGCCGCTCTGTTGTGGATCATCGATCTCCGCCATAGGCGCACCTCACTGCTTGGAATACGCGAATATACGTCCGCTCACCATGCGATCGTATACGGTTGGGGCTACGCTGGCAAGTGAGCGAGGGCTGATCCCCCTCAGATGACAAATCAGAGTACGGTGCCATCCAGCTTTCACGGCAGCGTGGAGCCCCCAGTGCCTGGGTCATTGCCGCTGAGCTTGTGCGAAAATAGCCGTGCGATGGATTACCTCCACCCCACGGCTTTTTCACTCGGAAGGATACCGGTCAGCCTTCGTCGGTGCCAGCGCGGCCCGCTGTGACGTGGCTTTTACTGTTGCCGTTCTGGCCATTAGAGGCTTGCCCTGTGGTCGCCTCAGTGATTGCTACGCGGTCGCGTAGTTTGCGCTGATCCTCTTTCAGCTCGTCGAGGTCGCGGCGCAGTTTGCGGATATCCGTCTCGCCAGTTTTTTCTGAACGGATGGCATGCGCCGCCAGCCGCAAGATGCGTTTGGTGCGCGATTCGAGTTCGCGATCGATGGCCGCGTCGATCGCGGGCAACGCGCGAGCATCATCCAATGCGCGCAATGCCTGAGCGGCGAAAGTTCGGCTTCGGACCCAATGGTCACGCAACGCGACCTCGAGAGATTCACGAATCTCTTGATGAACGGGTCCCTGCGGATCCAAGCGTCCGGTCCGAATCAAGACCGCCAGACCGTTGATTGCGAAAGATCTTTGCAACATCGGTCGGTGTACATCGATCGCCCACGGTGCGAGGGTATGTGCCGCTTCGGCGGTACCAAGCTCGCCAAGGCCTGCCGCGACTCCACCAAAGACGATCTCGTGCCAGGAAGGCCGATCAAGTAATTTCACCAAGGTCGCAAAGGCACCGGGCGCGCGCGTCTTGCCCAGGCTGAGCGCTGCCACACTTTCCACATGGTAACTGGGATCGCCGCGATCCAACAGCGCGGTCAGCGCAGATGCCGCGAGTTCCGCCTGTCTGCCAGATTCTGGGATGTGAAATTCGCCCAGCGCGCCGGCAACCATCCGCCGCGCCTTGGGGTGATCCTCTGCCACGAGGCGCGCCCGCAGAGCATCCAGCGCCGCGTCGGTGCCGATTTTTGCCAGACTGTGCGCCGCGGCGCCCCGCATCGCGTAGAACTCGTCGCCTTCCATCGCGCTGATGAGCGCCGCCACACTTGTTGGCGTCGCGTGTTTCGCCAGTCCCTCCGCCGCCTCCAGTCGGCCCAGCGGATCGCCATCGTTGGCGA
Source organism: Ktedonobacteria bacterium (assembly GCA_027459705.1). Lineage (GTDB taxonomy): Bacteria > Chloroflexota > Ktedonobacteria > Ktedonobacterales > JACDGC01 > DAIDHM01. The sequence continues at coordinate 10,427 of DAIDHM010000190.1, forward strand.
GTTGCCATCGTAGCATCGCCTCCGGACGGTCGAAAGTTATTGTCTTCAGAATCCAGCCATAGGGATCAAACCGCACCAGCGCCGGGCGGTGATCGAGCGGGAAGACGAATGTCTCGCTCTCACGCTCCACCTGGATCGTAAAAGATTTCGTCTCGCGTTTTCCCTTAGTCTCCATCGTGAAGGCGACTTCGACTGGGAAGACAAAGAGGGGGGTCAGATTGTCGATTTTTTGCTTCTGCTTGACAGTCATCTTTGCCAGGTGGTGATCGCTATCCCAACTATAGCTGACCTCCAGGTCGGGGTGACCGCCGCGATGGACCCACTGTTGGAAGAAACGACCCAGGCTATGTCCAGTTGATTCTTCGAAGGCGCGCTCCAGGTCCGCCGTGATCACCTCGCGCCCGCGGTTGGTCCGCGCGTAATACTGGATGGCACGCCAGAAGGCTGCCTCACCCACCAGACCGCGCAACATGTGCAGGACGCAGGAGCCTTTCTCATAGAGATGGCGGTCGAAGAGTTCCTGCCCATCGGTAGCATAGACATTATGCACAATGGGTCGTCGATAGGTCTTATCCTCGTTCACATAGAGGCGGAGGTTGTTGCGCATCCCTAACCGGAACTCTAGCTCGCCCTGTGTGGGATCGGCTTGTTTCCAGGTCTCTTCGAAGTAGGTCGCGAAGGATTCATTCAGCCAGGCATGCGACCAATCACGACAGGTCAGCAGATCGCCGAACCACTGATGCACCAGTTCATGGGCGACCGTAGCTTTGCCTTCCCAATCGATAAATTCGCGCGCATCGGGTAAAAGCAACCAGGTATGTGAAGTTGCGGAGACATTCTCCATAGCCCCGGTAAACTCTTCCAGACAGACCTGGGCATATTTCTCATAGGGATACCGGATGCCGAAATGATTGGAATAATACTCTAGCATAGCCGGCGTATCGCCCATCATGCGGCGCGCGTGCTCTTCCTGGCCGGGGCGGACGTAGTAGAGCACAGGGGTATCTCCAAACGCATCGCGGATCTCGCTAAATTCACCAACCGCCAGCGTTGCCAGATAAGCGGCAAATGGCGCGGATTCTGTGTAATGGAAGGTGCGCTCCCCAGTTTCGGGGTGCTCCTCCACCTGTTCCAGCCGCCCGTTGCTGATGGCGAAATTGTGCTGCGGCACACGCGCGGCAATGGTCATCGTGGCGCGCTCATTGGGAAAATCGACACAGGGGAACCAATAATGGGCATATTCGGGCTGTCCCTGTGTGTGAGCCTGGCGCGCCATCTGTGGATCTCCCGCCGTGGAACCAACGAAATTCATACCGATACGTGGGGCGGTCTGATAAGCGATGGTGAGCGTAAACTCCTGGCCATAGCGGAGCGCGCGATCCAGCACGACGCGCAGATTCTGTCCGTCGTGATCGAATTCCAGAGGCAATGGCTGGGGACGCCGTTTGCTGCTGAATGCAACGCGTTCGATCTCCATCTCCGCCGCCTGGATGGTCACCTCACGGATCTCTTCGAAGAGGACACTCATAGTGAGGGCGCAGGAACCCGTCAAGCGATGGGCGTCCATATCAACGCGCAGGTGCAGATCGATATGACGAACATCAATTGGGCGGTCTGGGGCATAATGGATGGTATCACCGGGGAGTGCGAAATTATGCGCTGCTACGATGGGCGCGCCATGAGGCGCATGCTCCGTGGAACGAAAACAAGGCATGGTAGGATTAAAGCCTCCTCAACCATCATCATCATCAGTGGTAGGCGTCGGCACGTGACGCATCCGCAGGATTAGCCGCAGTGGGAGAAACCAGAACGGCGTCGGCGGGTTCTGTTCGTGTCCGCGGGACGCGCGAAAGTGATGCACTGCTACTATAGCACGGTCATGCCGCGCGGTCTGCAGGCATAGGGCAGATTGATGAAATATGACAGCATTGGTCAGATTATTGATCGTCATCGTTCATAACTTGCTCTGCCCGCGCCGCGGACGTGCGCGCGACCTGCACGCGCCCGACGCGGCGGCCATCCATCTCACGGACCTGCATGGTATACCCACCGACCTCGATGGATTCCCCCACACTTGGGATATGATCGAGTTGTTCCATCACATATCCACCAACTGTCTCGGTCACAGACTCAGGTGGAGGGAATCCGAAGCGTTCTGCAAAGGCATCAATGCGCATCAGCCCATCGACCGAGAAGGTGCCGTCTGACATGGGTTGCACCTCAGCGAGCGCCGCGTCCGCGCCAGTATCGAATTCATCGTTGACCTCGCCGACAAGTTCCTCAACAATATCTTCCATGGTCACCAACCCTGTCGTCGCCCCGTATTCATCAAATATCACCGCCATATGTACCTGGCGCACGCGCATTGTCGGCAAGAGGTCTTCCAGGCGCGTGGTCTCGGGGATATTCAGGATTGGACGGAGCAGTTTACCCAGAGAGAAGGTCGATTCCGAATCGGCGAAGATTGCGATGCTGCCCCGAGGCGTTGCCGCTTATGCTGGC
>DAIDHM010000193.1 GCA_027459705.1 Ktedonobacteria bacterium
TCTCCGCCTCTCTGCATGCATTTCTAACGGCTCATACCAAAGAGCCCGTAAATCCGTAGGCGTATGAGGGCGAGGTGATGAAAGAGCGTGCGTCGGCTTTGGCTATGTGACTTCAGTTATCCGGTTGGGAAGAATTGACCCGAGTTGCATCGAGGGTAGTGGGCGAAGTCACCGTGCCGGTCACGCTCACATTCCAACCTGTGCGCAGATTATTGAAACTCGTAGCGTTCCCTGTAAATACTGTCGAAGCACTTACGCTCACCGTTACACTGACCGCCACGCCTTGTACCGATGTGCGCACGATGAACGAGTTCGTGCCGATCGAAGCAATCGTTCCATTGAATGGGCTCGTAATCGCGGGATTGGTAGGTTTATCCGTGGCTGTTGCAGTGGGCACCGTGGTCGGAGGTGGTTGAGGATTGCCGCCGCCGTTGTTGTTTGTTTGCGGGATGGCAGTGTCAGTGGGTGGGGAGATCACCCCTGCGCCAATCGTTGTGGATGGTGTATCCGTCGCGCTCGTCGCGGCGACTGCCGAGGACGGAGGGGTGCTATTCGTCGTGTTGGCGACGGCGGGATGTTTCGCAGTCGCCATGCCGGCGAGTGCGCCAATAATACCGAAGATCAAGGCGCCAGTAACAATGATTGTCACGCGCGATCGTCCGAAGGTGAGACCCATTTTTCCTACCCCCCATAACGGAAGCCACTGCTCCCGATATGTGTTACTATATTGTTTTGCTTGTTCGATACTTGACAGTCAGCGGACATCAGAGTAGCATAACGCAGGAAAACCGTCAAGCGAGTAATGACGCCTATGACAATGAGGTGTTAAGGGTGAAAGGTGTGTCGCAAACATGGATCCACGCGAAATGACGCAAGGCTTACCGGTTATCACGCCTCAACATATGTTGCCGGTGAAGGTGAGTCGTCGAATTGTCCTCACGTCCGACACGGTGAGTTTGTCCCTGGTTCTGCCCGGAACGAGCCAGGCACCTGCCCCGTATCTGCCGGGCCAATTTATCACCCTGGCATTGCCGACCCCGAAAGAGACGCTCTATCGTTCCTATTCTCTCTGTGGCGATGGTGATCCTGGCCAACCCTGGGAGATTACGGTCAAGCGCATGCATATGGGCGCGGTCTCAACCTACTTTTACCAGTCCGTGCAAGAAAATACTTTGCTGTACGCCAGCCTGCCGCGCGGTAATTTCACGCTGCCAGCAGATCTCTCGCCGCAGACCCGACTGGTGCTCATCGCAGCAGGTAGCGGCATTACCCCGAACTTTGGGATGTTGCGGGCCATCGCGAAGATGCACCCCGATGATCGTCCGTTGGTGCAGTTGCACTATGCCTCGCGCTCGGAAGATGAGACTATTTTTGGGCCAGAACTGCGTCAGATGGATCCCCACGAAACCTGGCTGCGACAATATCATTACCTCTCATCCGAAGGAAACCGGATGACGATTCCGGATATCCTGCAGTCGGTCGGGCGACAGGTTCACTGGGCACACTGGTACTTTTGTGGCCCCGAGGTGCTCAAGCAAGAATTGATCGCCGAGCTTGCAGACCTGGGGGTTCCTGACACCTTTGTCCATTCCGAAGTCTTCGGCGCCAAGAATGTGCCGCATGAGCGGCCGGCTTATCGCGTTACCGGTAACTTGCAGCCGATGGGGGGGTCCATCCAGGTGCGCGAAACCGGCGCGAAGCTTGATGTCGAGCCAGGTGAGACATTGCTGGTGGCGTTGGAGCGCCACGGCTATCATCCGGATTTCAGTTGCCGTGCTGGCGCTTGTGGCGCCTGCAAATTGCGCCTCATTGATGGCGAGGTGGATGTCAAAGGCGAAGCCCTGTCACCAGCAGATCGCAATGCGGGCTTTGTGCTGAGTTGCATTGCCCATCCCATGGGAGAAGTGACACTGGCCAATGGTGGCCGCCGTCCTGCCGGGGTTGCGGCGGTCGCTGGGGGTAGTGACACGGGTTCTACCAGCCCTGATAGTTCAAAAGTTCTGGTGCGCATCGGTGCGCTCGCGGCGGTCGGCACCTTGATGTTTGGCGTCTGGAATATGACGGACCAGCTGCCGCAGAGTTGGAAAGTGGTGCGTGCTGATTCTTCCTCAAATGTCACTACCTCTTCCGGTTCAACGACTACGACGACAGGGACAGGGACAGGGAGCACGGGCACTACGGGTAGTGGGAGCACCCCTGTCACCAGCGCCACGCCACAAGGTTCGGGCGGCGGGACGAATCATGCTCCACCCACTGCGACTCCCACCAAGGGCAATACCCCAACGTCTGGTGGTGGTGGGAAGAGCCCGGCCCCGACAGCAGTGGCGGCGGCGACGGCCACACCCACCCCCAAGCCGACCGCAGCGCCGCCTCCACCTAAAGCCACCAGCACGCCGTCGTAAATATGAACAATGAAGCTGCGTATACATGAAGATGGAATTACTCAGTGAAATGGTAGCGCTGATGGGGACGCACATCGAGATCAAAGTGGCGATCGATGCGCATGATCTGCCGTTGGCGCGCCTGGCCCTCAGTGAGAGTTGGGATTGGTTGCGATCAGTCGCCGATCGTATGACTCGCTTTGATGAGCGCAGTGAGCTTTCGGGCTTGAATCGTGCCGGCGGGGCGTGGTGCGTCGTCTCTCCCGATCTCTACGCCGTCATCGAGCTGAGTCTGATGGCGGCTCGCGCGACCGGAGGTTTGTTCGACCCAGCTCTTTTACCATGGATTGAAGCTGCCGGCTATGATCGCGATTTTGCCGCGATCGCGCATCGAGAACTGGAACCTGAATGGCAGGTGCCACGGCGTCCTCAGCCCGCCGATTGGGAGGGGATCGTGCTTGATAAGGCTGGGTGTCGCGTACGCTTGCCGGAAGGCGCGCGCCTTGATCTCGGCGGGATCATCAAAGGTTGGGCAGCGGACCAAATCCTCGCGCGCCAACTGGCGGATTTTCCCAATGTCCTCGTCAGTATCGGAGGTGATATGCGCGTCCGTGGCACCGATGAAGATCAGGGCCGCTGGGCTATCGCCATTGGTGATACACGCCAGGGTGCGACGCAAGCCCATGCGGCAATCATCACCATGGCCAGTGGTGGACTGGCGACCTCTGGTGCTACGGATCGGTGGTGGTGGCGCGGTGGTGTCCGTGAACATCATCTGATTGATCCACGAACTGGCCGACCAGTACCACTCTGGATTGATCCAGCCGATGATCCTGTGGCCGCACCGTTTCCCTTGATTGCCTCAGCAACCGCCATCGCGCCAACTGCGGCGCAAGCTGAGATTGCCGCAAAGGTCGCCCTCTTGCATGGCTATCCAATGGCTCTGGGAGAAAGTGAGACTGCATGGAAACAACGCGATCTAGGCGCTCAGGACGATCGGTTCGAAACTGGTAACCAAGCCTTATTATTGCTATTAGGTATTGGTGAGATCACTATCTCCAGACACCTGCGTGAATATTTGGAGACAACGGCTGGCGGAGGCGAGGTATGGCTGATGCTGCCTGAACCAGGGGAGGCTTCCACATGTTAGTCCTGGCCGCGACAACTCCACCATGGTGGTACCTGACGCGCATGTTTGCCGTATCCAGCTATGTCACCTTGACAGCTCTGGTCGCATTGGGAATCTTACAGGCTTACTCGCGCGTAGGTCGCCAACCGTGGCATTGGGCATTGACGGAATTGCACCCATTCCTGGGGTTGTTGACCGGGGCACTCGTATTTGGTCATCTTTATACATTAAAGATGGACACGTTCATAGGCTTCAGTTTTGGGAATTTTTTCATCCCTGGTGCGCAGCCTTATTCGCCATTGGCTACCAATATCGGTGTCTTCGCGTTCTATACGATGGCGATCGTACTCGGCTCCTCCTGGCTCAAGAAACGGATACCCTACAGTCTCTGGCGAACCATTCACTATATCAGTTTTCCGGTCTTCATCCTCGTCACTCTCCATGGGTTCCTGGGAGGCAGCGATAAAAGCGAAGGCTGGCTCCGGGCGATCTATGGCGCTGCTACCGCGATGATTGCTTTCTTGACACTGGTCCGCTGGCTAAACCCTGCGCCAGCGGTCTCCCAACAATCTTGACGATCGCTGATGTGAGCTTCGGCGATCACTCTGCTCACGTCGCGTGTGTGCAGCTAATCTGCACTGTCGCCAAAATCAAAACGCTTTAAGGTAAAGATAGTTCCTAGTTGTTTTTCTGGCTGTTCATCATCGAGCTCGCTATCTTCTTCGTCCTCGCTATCTTCTTCATCCTCGTTGTCTTCGTCGTCGTCCTCATCCTCATCTGTGTTCTCGTT
>DAIDHM010000206.1 GCA_027459705.1 Ktedonobacteria bacterium
GCTTCCTCACTCTGGCTGCTCGCCTGCAGCATCGCTTCGAACTGCTCTGTGGCATAGTGCAGCCATTGCGCGCGCATCTGTTGCTGTTGTGGCTCTGGTATGCTACGGTCCATGCGAGGATCCCTTTCGTCTCAGCTTACAATTCTGCTGATAAGAAAGCCGATCCTTTCCTTTTTGTCAACTCTTGGATGCACCCCCAGAGAACAGGGGTGCAGATCCGGATGATGTGGCGAGGTAATACGAGACGACACCATGCCTCGCGCCGTCACTCTTCAGGCACATTGTCGTCCGGTGTCAGAATCCCTGCCAGGGCGTCCACGGCAGCAGCATGCAATACTTGTGCATATGCAACGCGCCACAAGACCTTCAGCCGGTCGATGCTTACCATCGCATTGGGCGCGACGGCAATCCGACGAATCCGCTCCAGCGAACGCGCCCATGCTACCGGCACCGACAAGTAAGGCTAGTCGAGCAGCATTACCATAGTCGTGATGGCGACTGGTTGGCAAAAATTTCCTTTCATCCCCTGGATGGTGCACCCTACCTTATAGAGAGGCATGGGCGGTCTGGCAAAATGCTCATGCGGGTGTGAGAATAATTTCGTATATCTCGCCATCATAAATGAGATACTGTGTACCATTTTGGGCGATGTTCGTTATAAAATATGAATTGCTCAATGTTGCAATGGAATGGCTCTGGCCTGAATCGATATTTTCGATCGAAAGCATATTTGAAGCACTTAAGCACAGTATCCAATGCCCTGCAGCGGGGTAAACATTGCTTTGCGGTGTTGCCTGCGGAGGTATTGCGGAGAAGACACCCGTAGTGCTGTTTATTGTTGTGATAATTAGGGCATTTAGTGCGTTATACGTATAAGCTAGCAACATATTATTCTCAACCCATCCAGCGATCGCGTACGGGGAAGGTACCAGATGGATTCCTGTGCTTGAAACAATACTATAGGACACTGGCGATGCTCTTATCACAAAATTGACCAGGGCAGTCTTATCGGGTGAGATATCGCCCCGTCCTAAAGGCAGATAGTCAGCTGCAATTACACCGAGATCTTGTTTTGTTTGCTGAAGAAGGTTATCCGCAATCACATGACCTTGCGGATTCACAAAGATGAGCGTTTCATGATCTAACCAGCCTATAAACAATCCAGTTGGTCCAGCGATCGTTCGGCTGACTTGAGGTATTCCTTCCACGATTGGAGTCAGGATTATCGGATTTAGAGTTTGATATCCGTTTGACGCAAAGTATCTGCTATCTGGAGATGAGAGGAGATTATTATCTTCATAGGTCGGTGTTGCAGGGAAGAGCTGGGTGATACCCTGCCTCGTAACAATTTGGGTAGGACCTTCGCTATTGAAGAGGTAGCCGGAAGAGGAATCAGCTAGCCAGGTAAATGATGTTGTGTTTTCGAGTGTGGGAAATGTCGTTATTTGAGACGGAGGTGTAGTTAACATATCCCAGAGCACAGTGTAAACGGTATTGTTCGACTGATCAGCAATGGTAAAGAGCAAACGTGTTCCGTCTGGTGACAGCACGGCGGAGGTCACGGCGATGCTTGACGATCCAGAAATATGTACAACTGGGCGGAGATACAGACTTGACAGTAAAGTTGAAGGAGTGGAAGATGGGAAAATATCTGCTGTCGTGGGTTGGGGAGAGACAATAGGAGTCGTTTGAGATTGGCATGCCAGGAGAGAGAACATGACCAAGAAGATAAGTGTCGTTTTCCCTAAATGGCATCGTTGTTTCATCTTTGTCGGCTCCTTTTTCTCAGAATAGGTTGAGTAGGAGACATGAAGATCACCTGCTTCAATGCGCGGCGCGCGAATTCTCCGGCACAGGTAGTTCGCGGCGGAGCAGCTTCCCCGCGCCGTTGCGTGGCAGCGCGTCCACGACGATGATGCGCGTCGGGAGCTTGTACTTCGCCAGACGATCCACGAGGAAAGTGGCCACTTCGTCGGGGATGAGGGTCTGTCCTGGCGCGGGGACGATATATGCGATGGGCGTCTGGCCCCAGCGCGCGTCGGGCGCGCCGCGCACCCCCGCCTCGGCGACAGCGGGGTGCGCCAGCAGAGCCGCCTCAATTTCTGCTGGATAGATATTCTCGCCGCCCGCGATGATCAGATCGTCGCGGCGATCCAGGACATAGAGGTAGCCATCGGCATCGCGCCGACCAATGTCGCCACTGGCGAACCAGCCATCCGTGAAGACTGCGGTGTTAGCATCCGGTCGGTTCCAATACCCAGGCGTGATCGTCGGGCCGCGCAACATGATCTCGCCGTCCGTGCCGACGGGTGCGGGGCTGCCATCGCGCCAGATCGCTAACTCGACCGAGCCTAAAGGGAGACCCGCCGAGCCTAACTTCCGCAACGCGTCTTCTGGCGGCAGGGTGACAGCCTGTGAACAGGACTCGGTCATCCCGTAGGTCTGCAACACTGGCAAAGCGCGGTCGGCGCAGGTGCGCAGCAGCGGCGCAGGTGCGGGGCCGCCGCCCAGCAAGACGGCGCGCAGGGTGGGCAGTGCCGCTCCGCTGGCGTCCAGGTCGGCCAGCAGGCGTTGCAACATCACTGTGACCACCGAGATCAGCGTGACCTCGTGCGCGCGAATCGCCACATTGACGGCAGCGGCGTCGAAGCGTTCGTGAATGACAACACTCGTCATCGTGATGACGGCGCGCATCAAGATCGCCAGACCGCCGACATGGAAGAAGGGCAGGACCGCCAACCAGCGGTCGTCGCGCTGATGGCCGAGGTTGAGCAGCGATCCCAGCGCGCTCCAATATTGCATGCCATAAGTGATGATCGCGCCTTTCGGTCGCCCGGTCGTCCCAGAGGTATAGATGATCGCCTGTGGCGCAGCGAGATCGATCGTGGCACGCAACAGCAGGGACGGCGCGGACGGAATCTCGCTGGATGCTCCCGCCATGACCATGACCTGGAGGCCCGCTCCCAGTCTATGGCGCTGGCCCGTGGCGGGGACGTCGCGCGCGATCGCCTCGACCATTGTGGCATGCGCGTCGTCATAGATCAGCAGCGCACATCCGGCATCCAGCATCTGCCAGGCGATCTCTGCGGGAGTAAGACGCGCATTCAGGGGAACGAGGATGGCATCGATCTGCATCAGCGCGTGGACGACGGTGGCATAGGGCAATCCATTGCGCGCCAGCAGCCCTATACGGCTGCCGGGCTGGATTGGGAGTGCGGCGATCTCGCTGGCACAGGCGGTGGCAGCTTGTTCCAATTCGGCATACGTGCATGGAACATCGGCGGCAATCAACGCCACGCGTTGGGGCGCCTGCGCGGCGGCGCGCGCCAACCAATTCGGGATCAACATCGTCATATGCCACCAATTCGCGGCGCGACACGCCGCCAGGATTGCGACGACCGGCGCGCATCAGGTGGCGCGATCGTTCCAGATCTTCATTGTACCGAGACGAGTGCGGCGCACGCAACAGTGCGAATGGGCGCTTTTGGGAAGAAGCGCGTCCGCGAACGCTTGCGGCGACGGAGCTGGAAGGGCTACAATAGATACGGTCGCTGCTTGAGATTGAACCAGAAAGAGCGTTTTTCTGGATCGTCTGAGCCAGGCTGCCAGATCGAGGATCCTCACCCCCGTCCGCGAAGGAGTGTCGGCTGTGGTACCCACCCTGACAGATACCCATGCCCACGTCAATGTACACCAGTTCGTCGCCGATCGAAGCGCGGTCATTCAACGCGCCTTCGATGGCGGAGTGGGACGCTGCATCTGTCCCGGGATCGACGTAGCAACCAGCGAAGTGGCGATTGAGATAGCGGCGCAATATCCCTACCAGATCTTCGCCGCGACCGGTGTGCACCCGCATCACACCACCGGTTTCGACGGCACGACGCTGGCGATGATTCGCGCGCTGGCGTTGGATCCCGGGGTGGTTGCGATTGGCGAGATCGGCATCGATTTTTACCGCAACCTGGCGACGGAAGCCGACCAACGCCACGCCTTCGCCGCGCAAGTGGCGCTGGCACGCGAACTGGCGAAGCCAATCATCGTCCATAATCGCGAAGCCCACCACGCAATCATGGATGAGTTGCGGCCCTATGGCCAGGTGCAGGGGGTGTGGCATTGCTTCATCGGCGATCGCGCGATGGCGGAAGATGGTTTGTCGCTGGGGATGTATCTCTCCTTCGCCGGGCCAGTTACCTATCCCGCGAATAAGACGTTGATGGAGGTCGCCGCCTGGGCGCCGCTGGACCGCATTCTGGTGGAGACAGACTCGCCCTACCTGCCCCCCGAAGGGAAGCGCCGGACGCGCAACGAACCGGCGAATGTCGCGATGGTCGCGGCAAAGATCGCCGAGCTGCGCGGCATCACTCTTGAAGAGATCATCGCCGCGACCAGTGCCAACGCGACCGCTCTCTTCAACCTGCCCTATGAATCCTGAAAATGTCCGAGGAGCAACGCCGAGCATGCTGCGCATCTTTAATACGATGACCCAACGGGTCGAACCTTTCGAGTCCCGCGCTGGCCAGGTTGGCCTGTATGTCTGTGGCGTGACGCCTTACGACACCGCCCACCTGGGGCATGCCTTCGTCTTCACGACGTTCGACATCCTCGTACGCTACCTGCGTTCCCAGGGATTGCGAGTCACGTATGTCGAGAATGTGACCGACATCGACGACCCACTCTTCGAAAAGGCGGCACAACTGGGCAACATCACCTTTGATGCCCTCGCTAAACGCGAGACCGAGCGCTTCGTCAAGGAAATGTCGGCGATCCATGTCGGCATGCCCGATCATTTCATCTTCGCATCGGATGAATTACCCCAGATGTTCACACTCATCCAGCACCTGCTGGACGGTGGCTATGCCTATAACAACGATGGTTGGCTCTACTTCAGTGTCGCCAGCGACCCCAATTTCGCGCGGCTCGCCGCCGCCACTGGCCTGACTGGCTATGCGAACCTCTTGCGCCGCGCCAACGAAAATGGCAATGATCCCAACGAACCGCACAAACGCGATCCGCTGGACTTCCTGCTCTGGCGCGCTGCCCAACCCGGCGAACCGGAGTGGGCCAGTCCATGGGGCCCTGGCCGTCCCGGCTGGCATATCGAGTGTTCGGCGATGGCGACGCGCTATCTCGGCCCACAGGTAGATATCCATGGCGGTGGTGCCGACCTGATCTTCCCGCACCACAGTTGCGAGATTGCGCAGTCCGAACATGCCACTGGCGTCAGTCCCTACGTGCGTTACTGGATGCACATTGGTCTGGTAGCCTATGAGGGCACCAAGATGAGCAAGTCACTCGGCAACCTGGTGATCGTCAACCAACTGCTCGAACACTTCACCCCCAATGCGATCCGGCTTATGCTCGCCAACCACCATTATCGCCAGGCCTGGGAATTTTTCCTCCATGATATGGAAGACGATCAGGCACTGGCCGACCTGCTCGCCGAGGCCGCACGTGGCGACCTCAACGATACGGCACCCGCGCCCGGTTCAGCCACTGCGCGCTTCGAGGCGGACTTCATCGCCGCGTTGGAAAGCGATCTCGACACCCCCAGTGCCATCCAGCATCTCAAATATTTCGCTGAAAAGGTGCGGACCACCGCGCTGGGCGACGAAACACCGGTCGCGCGTGCCCGCCTGCGTGCGTTGTCGGCGATCCTCGGCGTGACCTTCGACTGAGTTGATGGTCTCCACCATCTCCGCGAACGGTGTAGAGACCATCACAGATACATTTGGCTGCGACTGCGGATGTGTTATGGGCTGGGGAAGCTCGGTGGCGCATTTTGACTTCCCTGCCCCCAGCTTGTCGGGGTCGTGGCCAGCGCGAAGTCGAGCGTCATCCCCTGGCTCACCTGGCTCCAGGATAACCAGAGACTGGAAGAAGCCTGGCCATTGACTTGCAACCCAGCGACGTATGGCGCCTGTGGTGCGGCATCCGGGGCATTGATCCGCAAGGTACGTCCATTGTTGAGATAAACCGTCGCGGACGGGAAGAGCGGACTGCCCAGCGTAAATCCGGCAACGCCCGGTATGGCGGGATAGAGCCCCAGTGCGCTAAAAACATACCAGGCTGACATGACGCCACCATCATCATTGCCAGGTAGACCGGTCCGGGTATCGTCAAAGAGTGATGTCTGGATGCGCCGTACAGCAGATTGCGTACCAGCAGGATTTCCCGCGAAATCATAGGCCCAGGGAATATCGAAGCTCGGTTCATTGCCCATCCAGGCATAGATGCTATTCGGACCATCGTTGAGTTTGGTGAACAAGGTATCGAGGCGACTGGACGCTTTCGCGCTTCCTCCCATGCGGGAGATCAAGCCCGCCATGTCGAACGGAACCATCCACGTATATTGCGCACTCGAACCTTCCTGAAAGCCGTGTGTATCCTGTGGCTGGACATTGATCCAGTCGCCTGACGCGGTGCGTGGAGCTATATATCCCGTCGCGGGATTGAAGAGCTTTGACCAATTGCTCGCGCGCGTCATGTACGTGGTCGCGACTTGTTGATTCCCAAGTGCTTGGGCAAATTGAGCGATCGCGAAATCATCCGACATATATTCGAGTGACATGGAAGCGCTAAATTGCGATGTCCCATCGGCAACATATCCCAGCGATTGGTAATCCTGCAATCCAGTCCGGATATGCGACTGGCCATTGATCATCGCCTGGAGGGCGGATTGGGTATCGAATTGGGTGCCCCCATACGCATAGGCTTCGGCGACGACAATGTCGCCACTGTCACCAGACATATTCATGGAATCGGCACTGGCCTGTTCCCAGGAAGGGATGTGCCCATCGCCCTGCTGTGCATCTTCCACGAGCGACTGGGCGATATCCGCTGATTCACTGGCATCCAGCATCGTGCGTAAAGGTATCAACGTACGATAACTATCCCAGCCAGAGATGTTTTCATAATGGGTATGACCAGCAGGTTCGGTATGGAGCTTCCCATCAAACCCCAGATAATCGCCATTAACATCACTATAGATATTGGGATGGAGGTAGGCATGGTACAGCGCGGTATAGAACGTGTTCCGTGCGCTCTGCGTTCCACCCTGCACCTGGATGCGATCAAGCTTCGCATTCCACGCAGCTATAGCGGCTTGGTGTACGGCGTCGAAGTTGAAGCCTTGTTGTTCAGCATTCAGATTTGCCAGCGCATTGGCCGCATCGGTAAATGAAATACCAACCTGTGTCTGCACCGTAGCGATTTTGGTCGTGTCGAAGGTCAGCCAGATGCCGGTGTGGACGCCAGAAATGCTCAGTGGTTGTTGTCCCGATGTAGGGTGATTCAGATTGGTACCACGCCAAGTTCCTGCTGCGATGATCGGTTGATCAAAGCGGGCTGCCATGTTAATAGTATACGATGCGCTACCGCATCCAATTGTTGAGGTTGACTGACCCGTGATCACTCCAGTCGCGGGATCGTAACTTATCGAGGAGGCAGAGACTCCATTCACGCTACCGCCAGCGTTGATAAGAATCGTCGCGTTATGAGAGGCGGGGAAGGTGAAACGTCCAATGCCCGTGCGCGCCGTCACCGCGAGTTCGACGGTGATGTTTTGCGAATCCAGATGGACACGATAATAGCCTGGATGAGCCACCTCGCTATTATGCGAAAAAGATTCGGTATAAGGTCGCATGCTTTGATATGGGGTCACATTGATCTGCCCCACATAGGGAATGAAAGGGAAATCCTGATAGGCGTTACACCCCCGACCGCTAAAATGCGTCAAGCTGAAATCCTGGATGGAATTATCGACCCAGTTATATCCGCCAGGCGTTGGCGTCGTGGTATCTGGACTCCATTGCACCATACCGAGGGGATAACTCGCGCCAGGTAGGACATCTCCACCTGAATTTGTCCCAACCAGGGGATTGACATCCCCGGTAAGGTCGACATAGGGGACGGTCGCAGTTGGGCTGGGCGTAACCGCACCAGTACCCACAATATCCTGAATTACTTTAGTCAATAGGCGTGGATTATGCCTTTGCACGAGGCTCGCCCCGACGATGAGAGCCGCGATCAGCACGAGCAGGATGCCGCCTATCCGCCATCTTTTCCGAAACAAAGCTCTTCCCTCTTCTCGCCAGAACGATATCTCACATGCTGCATTTCACTACTACAAACACCCACGCGACATTGCGCCCATTTGCCGAATAACCCCTTGACCTCTCGCCAGTTGGAGGTCTGTACCACATCGAATTCATTCAGGTTACGAGCACTTGCAACTGTAGCAACTGCCAGCAACCTTATCTTAGCATGCTGAGCAAGAGGGAGGACCACCGCCCGGATGCGTGACAGAACCATATCGCCTCCTAGAACCTGAAGGCGCCACCAGGCTCTGGCCATGGGTTTAACATGGCAGAAAGCTATGCGGATCCTGTTTGCGCCATTCGGGTAGTGGCGCCCCCCTCCATCTCCGCCTCGCGCCCGAACCATGGCACCAACAACAGCATGCCACTGGCATAGAAGATGCCAGCGATCAGGAAGAGGGGACGGTAGCCCGCGTGGTCGATGATGATGCCGCTGGCAACGCCACCAACCGCCAGCGCGACCTGCCAGTTCACATTAAACGCGCTGCTGGCGGCGCCGCGCTCATGCGGAGGGAGCGCGCCCATAATGAAGCTTTGCAGCAAGGGTTGGCCAGTATTCATCAGTACCGTCCGCATCAGATAGACCACGACAGCGAGGGGAACGCTGCCAACAAACGCCAGCGCGACAAGGAGCGGTACAGAACAGAGCTGTGTCAGCACCGCGCCGCGCACCTGACCCAGGCGCGCGCCCAACAATGGCGCCAGCAGCGATGTGATTGCCAGCAAAATCGTCCCAGCAGATGAGACCAGGCCGAACGCGGCGGTGCTCATCCCCAGGGTATTGACGAAATACGGGTTGATATAGGTAAGAAATAGGCCAGCGCCCATCCCGAGCATTGCCTGGTAGACCATGTAGCGCGTACCCCGCCAGCGTCGCAAGGATCGCGTGCCGGTGATGATGCGTGCGAAGAGTTGCCGAGGTTGCAGGCGCCACTGACGCCCCTGGGAGCGTATCGGCTGATTCGCCTGTGCGGGGGCCGCACCCACAATCGTGTCGTCCATCAGAAAGAGTGGCCAGACGCTCGGCAACGCCAGCAGCCCGGCAATCAGCAATGCAATCTGCAGATCGAGGGAAGGCCCTGCGACGAGCCAGGGACGCACGAGGCGCACGAGCGGTGACCGCAACAGGCCACTCCCTGTGACAATGTTTGGAAGGATACCACCCAGGAGGGTCCCGAAGACACCAGTGATAAACCCGAGCGATGAATTGACGCTGAAAAGATGGTCACGCTCTGTGGCGGTGCTGGTGGCCGCCAGGAATGGCGGGGTGAGCACAATAAAGATCGAAGCTGAGGCGCCTACAAAGAAGGTTGTTATGACCAACACCTGCGCGGTTGGAAAGACGATCTGTGCCCCCGCCGCGACCCCACCGATGAGATCGCTCCAGAGCAGCAGCTTTCTGGCGCTATAGCGATTGGCGATAGGGATGGCGGGGATGAGGCCCAACCCGGCACCGGCAATACCTACCACCAGCAGGACACTGAGGAACGATGTTGTATAGCCAAGTCGCTCGAGAAAAATCAAGTAGAGCAACCCAATTGCGCCCGCTGAGAGGTTGAGCAACACATTGCTCAGAAGGAAGAGGCGAGCATTGCGGCCAAGTGCCCGAAAATGCGCCAGGTAAGCCTGCATTGCACGTGCGATCATACTTGGCATTATAGCGCGCGACCCGCTCAGCTTTCCACACACCACGAAACGCACCATGGCAAGCGAAGCATGGTGCGTTTCGTGGCTGAAATTCAGATGCTCACAAAAATGACCGGGTTATTCCGGTTTTTCCGCGGCCTCGGTGGTCTTGGGCTTGCGATCCGTACGGGTGGTCGATCCACCCTTGCGTCCAATCTCGGAATAGAACTCCGAACCATATTTGCGTTTGGTGGATTCGCCACCTCGGCGACCAATCTGGGCATAAAACTCTGGGCCACGGCGTGTTTTCACAGTCTGTCCTCCTCGTTTTCCAATCTCAGCGAAGAAATCAGGGCCATACTTGTCGCGAACCGCCTGACCCCCATGTTTGGCGGAGTCTGTGCCAGGGCGTGGGCCACTCTTCTGTGCGGACAAGACGGACGCTCCTCTCCTCGCGGTTCCTCTCTTGCGAGAGCATCGCATAGCTTCTTCTTGCTTTGGAGTATACTTTCTCCACCTTACAAGCTCGCTTACCTTTCGTAACCATCTGAGAAATTGCTGAAAAATCACGATTTTAGGGCAAATGTGAGATATTACCATGTCATTTTCCATATCAAATCCTTGTCGATACGGGTCTTCAAGCTGCTCCAGAAGCCTGCCCATGATTTTTTCGAGTGATGGGGCGACTCCTTTCGCTCAATACATCGTATGCTTCATTGACATGGCCCCATATGGCTGCTATACTGCTCATCAAACGGTAACCCCACCTCTCTTTACTTGCCTTTAGGCAATGGACGAAAGAACATCTCGATGACGACACCGTCCAATAAACGCGACGAGCGCCGTGCCGCCCGGCTCGCCCAGATCCAAAATGCTCAAGCCGCACGTGGCACGAGTGCATCTTCCCCTTCAGACGGCGATGCGCAAGCGACAACCCCTGAAGTGCCGGAGACCACGACGAGCCCCACCACTGACATCTCAACACATGCTTCCGCACCGGATGCCGAACCCGGCCCTGCGCAGCCACCCAGCATAAGCTCTGCCCAGACCTCGCCTCCGCCCAGGACGGGCACAACCAGACCAACCACGGGTCGCACCACCCCGCCGACTGGCACTGGTCCGCGGCCGACACCGACTACTGGCAAGTCCAGCAGTACGCAGTCCAAAAGCCCATCAACACCAATAGCGGGGAGATCCGCCACACCATCCAGGCCGGTGACACGCGCTGCCACGCCAGCAAAGCCCGGAACGAGTGCTGCCTCTCCAACGAAGACCGGGACGAGCACTTCCGTGCCAGCGAAGTCAGCGTCAGGCTCCTCGCAGTCCGCTGGTCCGGCACGGACGACAGCCGGGAGCACCCCGACAGCTGCCAGCGAAGAGGTCGTGACAAAGCGCGACTTGCGCCGCGATGCCCGCCGCGCCGACCTGGCGCGCGTGCAGACCGCGCGCCGCCAGGCCTTACTGAAGAAGAAGCGTCAGGAACAGACGCGGCGCTATGCGTTCATCGCCGCCGGGGTGATTATCGCGCTGTTGGTTGCCTTCCTGATCTATCACTTCAGTAGCCAGCCAGTGCCAACTAAGGTGACGAATACGCAGGGCTATGGCGCGGGTATCACCTGCGACACGACCAGCCACGACGCAGAGCTGCATTACCACGTGGCGCTGAATATCGTGGTCAATGGCAAGCTGGCTCCATTACCGGCGCAGGTTGGCTTTGGCCCCAATGGCTGTCTCAATTGGATCCACACCCATGATTCCACCGGTGTCGTGCATATTGAAGCACCGACGGGTAGCCGCACATTTGTCCTGGGTGATTTCCTGGATATCTGGCAGAACTATCCAGGTGGAAGCTTTCCGTATAAGCCACAGGTCATCTCCTCGACGCAGTTCCTGGGGTTGCCGCTCAACTCGACACAGACGCTCACCATCTACGTCAATGGGCAAAAATATACTGGCGATCCAAATAAGATCCCATTGAAATCATTGGAGACGATCTGGATCGAATATGGTCAGCCATTGGTGACACCCACCCCATTCAACTTCCAGGCGAATGGATTGAGTGCCTGAGGTGCCGACTGTTTCAAGTGACTGATAGGACGGCGGGTGCATGAGAGTGGGGTGAGAAAGTGCCCCACTCTCTGCCATTCAGCGTGATATCATAGCGATGGAAGTTCGCGATCTCAGGGCGCGCTGCCCGGAAAACAGGGTAAAAGATTCCATGGCAAACGTTCTGCGCAATATCGATCTCCCGCTCACGCGCTACGGGAGTGGCAAAGTTCGTGAGACCTTTGACCTGGGTGATCAGCTACTGATCGTGGCGACCGATCGCCTCTCAGCCTTCGATGTGATCATGCCAGAGGGCATACCCAACAAAGGGGAAGTGCTCAATCGCCTCTCGGCATTCTGGTTCGAGATGACGCGGGCGATTCTTCCCAATCACATGCTGACCATCGATCTCGCCTTGATGCCCGCTTCCCTGCGGCCCTATCACGATCAGCTCGTCGGACGGACGATGTTGGCGCGCAAAGCGAAACGCATCGATTTCGAATGTGTCGTGCGCGGGTATCTTGCAGGGTCGGGCTGGAAAGATTATCAAAACTCCGGTGAGATCTGCGGTATCGCATTACCCCCCGGTTTACGTCTGGCAGAACGGTTGCCAGAACCCATCTTCACTCCCGCCCTCAAAGCACAAAGCGGTCATGACATGAATGTCTCGGTCGATACGATGGCCAACACAATCGGGGTAGATCTGGCGGAAGCCCTGCGCGATGCCAGCATCGCCCTCTACACCTTCGCCGCCGAATTGGCTATCGATCGGGGTATCATCATTGCCGATACGAAATTCGAATTCGGGTTGATCGACGACGAGTTGATCGTGATTGATGAGATGCTCACGCCAGATTCCTCACGTTTCTGGGAAGCAGGCGAATATGCGCCAGGATCGTCGCCTGCCAGCTTCGATAAGCAGTTCGTGCGCGATTGGTTGGAAAAGATCGGCTGGTCAAAGTCGCCACCTGCACCGTCGCTGCCACCCGAGATTATCGCGGGCACGGCGCAACGCTATCGCGAAGCCTATGAGTGGTTAACCGGCGAGAACTTCTGAATGAAGTGCCCCCAGTGGGAACACGTGTCACCGACGATATTCCCATTACCGCTAGTTTGACCACGATCAGGCGGTGAAGCGAGCCACAAGCTGAGTTTGGCACGAGCCTCGCCAGAAGAACCAGCGACCGGTGAAAAATCCTGGTCGAGGGCTAATCCTCATCCTCATCGTGCGGGTGGGGTTCGTCATGGTCCTCATCGATATCGGGCATCCCCGGGATCGGGCCAGCTGGCCGCGTCTTACGGCGATAGCCAAAGAGATCCTGTGCCTGACGCAATTCATCCACCACCACATCGGCATTCCAGCGAAACCCTGGCCAGGGTGGTGAACCCAGGCTATCTGTTATGTGGCGATCCCCCAGCAGGATGTTCAGCGACGCGCAGACACCGTCGGCGAGCGCTTCCATATCATAACCACCTTCAAGCACCCCTACCAGCCGCCCAGCGCAATAGGTCTCTGCCATCTGGTAGACGCGGAGGGTCAGCAGGGCCAACGCGGGAGTATCGAGCAGGATATTCGCCATCGGATCGCGCCAGTGGGTATCATAGCCCGCCGAGAGCAGGATCAGATCGGGCTGAAAGCGATCGCAGAACGGGACGAAAACCTCCCGATAAATCGCGTCGTAAAGTTCCAGTGTCGCGTTGCGTGGCACAGGCGCATTGCAAGTCGTATAGCGCGCTTCACCCACGCCAATCTCATCAAACGCTCCGGTGCCTGGATAGAAAGGCGACTGGTGGGTTGAGAAATAGGCGACGGTGGGATCAGCGTAGAACGCAGCCTGCGTACCATTGCCATGATGCACATCGAAGTCACAGATCAAGACCTTTTCGATGCCATAGACCCGTTGCGCATAGCGTGCTGCCACGGCGATATTGTTGTAAAGGCAGAATCCCATCGCGGCATCGGGCTCAGCATGATGACCGGGCGGACGAACCAGCGCGAAAGCGTTCGCGGCTTCCTCGCGCAATACAGCATCCACCCCCACCAACACCGCACCCGCCGCCAACCGGGCGATCTCTTCGGATTGCTGACCCACAAAGGTATCAGGATCGAGCGGAACGGGATGGTCGGATGTCGCCGCGCGCGCTGCCGCGATAATCTTCGCGAGATGCTCCGGCGTATGAATGGCCAGCAAATCATCGTCGCTGGCCAGCCTGGGCGCGCGGCGGACGATGTCGGGATGTGTGAGCATGCCGCGGGTCTCGAGAGCATGCATGATAGCGCGCAGACGGGCGGGGGATTCGGGATGCCAGGCTGGGTTCTCGTGTTCGAGGAAACGGTCATCGGTAATCAGAGCCGTCGTCATCGTTTGCTCACTCTCCAGGCACTTGAATATGCCGATTCTCGTCATCTAGGCACGTGATTCACAGCGCCTCGTTAGCATCACCACAGCGTTGCTGTGCCGCGCGCTGGCGGTGCACCCGCGTATATGGTGGCGCGGGCTATCGCATCGCGCCACCACAATATATCCTACTCAGGCGCCAAGGCGCCGAGCGATACTCCCTAACACAGCGAAAACAAGCAGTGTGCCAGACAGGAATATCTGACACACCTGATACCAGACCACCCGGCTTCCGGGCCGCATGGTTAGCGATGCAGGACCGCTTTGACCAGGTCCGGAATATCAAAAATTGTCTCCGCTACCGGCACGTTGGCGGCCTGTAACGCGGCCACTTTGCCAGCCGCCGTCCCGGTATTGCCCGAGATGATAGCGCCAGCATGCCCCATACGTTTGCCGGGAGGGGCTGTGCGGCCGGAGATGAACCCGACGACCGGCTTTGTCATCTGCGGAATGTAGGCGGCGGCGTCTTCCTCATCACTGCCGCCAATTTCGCCGCACATCACGACCGCATCCGTCTGCGGGTCACGCTCGAAGAGGCGCAGACAATCGATGAAGGTCGTACCGATGATAGGGTCGCCGCCGATGCCAATGCACGACGACTGCCCAATCCCCGCCCCAGTCAACAGCGAAACCACCTCGTACGTGAGGGTGCCAGAGCGCGAGATGAAACCTACCGAACCTGGGCTGAAGATATGGTAGGGCATGATGCCCACTTTCCCCGCGCCAGGTGTCGCCAGACCCGGACAATTGGGGCCAATCAACCGGGTGGGGTACTGTTTGAGGAATGCCGAGACGCGCATCATATCCACCACCGGTATGCCCTCGGTAATGCAGACGGTCAGTGGGATGCCTGCCTCGGCCGCCCCCATGATCGCGTCAGCCGCGCCCAGCGGAGGAACAAAGATGCAGGACGCATTGGCGCCGGTCTGTGCCACCGCCTCGGCGACCGTATCGAAGACCGGAATGCCATCGACCGTGGTGCCGCCTTTGCCGGGAGAAGTACCACCGACCACATTGGTACCGGAGGCCAGCATACCCTTCGCGTGAAATTGACCTTCACGGCCAGTAATACCTTGCACGATCACCCGTGACGAGCGATCGAAAAAAATGCTCATTGACGCGTCCTCCCTCAGCGACCCTGGATTGCCGCCACGATCTTCTGGCTGGCATCGCGCATATCAGATCCCCACATCAAGCCAGCATCAGCCAGCAGCGCGCGGCCTTCCACCTCGCCTGTGCCCGAGAGGCGCGCGACGATGGGCATATGCGCGGGCAATTCGGCCTGCGCCATAATGATGCCCTTGGCTACTTCTTCGCCGCGCGTGATGCCGCCGAAAATATTCACCAGTATGCCCTTGACCTGCGGATCGCGAGCGACGAAGAGCATCGATTTCTTCATCACTTCCGCCTTGGCGCCGCCGCCAATATCCAGAAAATTCGCCGGCTTACCGCCCGCGCGCGCCACCATGTCCAGCGTGGTCATCACCAGACCCGCGCCGTTGCCGATAATGCCAACATCGCCATCCAGTTTGACATAGGTCAGCCCAGCGGCCTTGGCCTCAAACTCCAGCGGGTTGGCTTCCTCGGGTTCAGACCAACCGGCATACTCAGACTGGCGGACCAGCGCGTTGTCATCGACGAGGATCTTCGCGTCAGCGGCGATCACCTGACCGTCGCCTGTCAGCGCCAGCGGATTGATCTCGGCGAGACTGGCGTCGCTCTCGATGAAAGCGCGCGCCAACTTCGCCAGGATATCGCCACCCTTGGCGATGACCACGTGCGGCATACCAGCGCGGGCGAGCATCGTGCGAGCCTCTTCTGGGAACAGGCCCCAGCGCATATCGATTGGCTGGCGAATAATCAGTTCCGGCGTCTTGGCCGCCACTTCTTCGATGTCCACGCCACCAGCCGCACTGACCATCACGACAGGCGCCTGACTGTTGCGGTCACTGATGATCCCGAGATAATATTCTTCGCGGATCTCAAGTTTTGGCACCACCAGCACCTTGTTGACGGTCAGCCCTTTGATATCCATGCCGAGGACCCGGGATGCCGCCTCGCGAGCAGCTTCGGGAGTATCGCCAAACTGGATGCCGCCCGCTTTACCACGGCCACCGACATAGACCTGAGCTTTGATGACGACGGGGACGCCGAAGCGGCGGGCAATCTCTTCCGCCTCAGCCGGTGTCTGGGCTACTTCACCTGGTTGTACGGGAATACCGAAGCGGCGCAGGATCTCCTTCGCCTGGTATTCATGAATCTTCATGAATGATCTATCTCCTTCTGCCTGATGCATGCGAGGACAGTCCGTGAGCCGGAAGGCGGAAGTTCCGCTACCGGTCCGGTGCCAGATGATGTCATCATTGTGGTGTCCACGCTGCTACTCTGTCAAGCCAGAACCCACGAGATCCGACACGTCGGGGGAATTGCCCTGAAAAACCGGAGGATGCCTCTTGAGTTGCAAATGCGTTGTCGATAGAGGAGATTGAAAACTCACTGCAAGAACTGAGGCAGCGATGAATCGTATAGCGGCGGCCTTTGCCTGGTGGTTGCGGGTCACGCTGCCAGCGCACCTCTCGTTTGCGACGCGTCAAGATCGCGATCGCAAACGCAAGGCGCATCTCTTAAGTATTGCCGTCCTGGCTGCCTTCGCGCTGGGTCTTCCCCTCCTGATAACCAATGTCTTGCTCAATGATTGGCTCATGGTCCTGGTACTGATCATCTTTGAACTGGTCCATATTTCGGCGGGTATCTTGAATAGGCTGGGACGAGTAACCCTGGGGAGTTCGGTGTACATCGTCGGCTATCTCAGCGTCTGCACCCTCTCACTCAGCATCCCGCAAGCCCTTAATGGCGTCACGCCATTGTGGGGCTGGATAGAATTTGTTCTGCCGTGCATCTTCGCAGGGCTCTTTCTTCCTGCGTGGGCGCCCATGCTCTTCGCCGCGACCGACAGCCTACTTATCACCGCGATCTTGCTGCTAGAGCCTGCTAACCTGGCAGTCTTCAACACCTTACCGAACCTGGAACGAATCCCGTTTCTCGTCTATATCTATGTCATGATGCTGGCTGTGGGGATTATCTGCACGACACATGCCTATACGCTTGAAAGAACGGCGATCGAAGCGGACCGCGCCGCTGAGCTTGAGTTGACCAATCGCGCCCTGGAAGACGCCCATGCGGATTTGGCGGCAGCCTACGCGCGCGTCGAAGAAATGGCCACCCACGACCCCATTACTGGACTCCTCAACCATCGATCGCTGACGGAACAATTATTGATGATCAGCGACCGTGCACTCAATACGCACGAGACCCTTGCCGTCGTCTTCACAGATCTCGATCACTTCAAGCACGTCAATGATACCTGGGGACATACTATCGGCGATGAGGTGCTCCGACACCTTGCGGAACTCCTACGCCGCAATGTACGACAGCAAGATCTCGTTGCACGGTATGGCGGGGAGGAGTTCGTGCTCGTCCTTTACGACCATGATCATGATCGCGCCCGCCAGACTGCCGAGCGCATCTGTACTCAGGTCGCGGCCAACCCGTACATCCTGCCAGATGGGTCGCTGATCCCATTGACGGTCAGCATCGGTGTCGCCATCATCCCCGATGATGTGCATTCCTGGGAGCGCGCGCTCATAATCGCGGATAGCGCCATGTACACCGCCAAGCATAATGGGAGAAATCAGGTACGGATGGCGAATGAATTGGATGAAGTAGCTTGAGCGCGCATCATCCTCTGTCACCAGACAGGCAGCGGACCTCCCACCTTCAGGCCGCGACAGTGACAAGATTCTGGATGCGGTTATAGGTTGTCTTGCTGATTGGTACGAGCAAGAGTTGTTCAATAGCAGTGAATGGGCCATGGGCGGAACGGTAGGCGACGATTGCCTCCGACTCCTTCTTGGTCAGCCCCAGCTCGCGCTCCATGGTCACCGCGTCAGCGACATTGATATTGACCTGGATCGCCCCCGTGCTGGCTGGAAAGGCCTCGCCCACCAGCGGAATGTACACGGACATACCATCGAAGAGGGGCGCCGCCAGATTAATGCGCCCCAGGTCCGCACCCGTCAGCGCGCCGCCGGCCGCATTGATCAGACCGACGACCCGCACCGCCGGTGGGAGCGTATAGACCCCTGGCCGATTGACCGCGCCAGTGATTGCCACGACGACCGGCGCCGCGTCGATGGGCGATGCTTGCGCGCCTCTGGCACCTGACTTTCCGGCGCTCCCCAGCAACATCAGTAGCATCCCCGCCGTGACGAGCAGCAGACTCAGGGTAAACAGAATGGGCGCAAACCAGGGATGGCGTAGCCACGTTGTTGCCGAACTCTGCATCTTGCACCGGACCTCCCTGGTGGCCTCCTTGCGGGGAGACGAGGACAAAGCACCAATTACCCGATCTCCTTGATTGCTAGCAATGATACCACAGAACTTCGGAAGCGTCTATGCCAGCTCGACTCAGTTGCCGTACGTAATTACGAGCGGTGGCGGCTGCATCGCGAGCACTTCTTGAGGCGTCATCAGGTGATAGGGTGCTTCGAGTTTATAAAAGAGTTTGAAACCACCCAGATTGGTCCATTGTTGTTGCACCCATTGTTGATATTGCAGTTTCTTGTCCACTACTCCACCATTGTAATCGCCGACACTGTCGACATGCAGCACAACGGAGACATCGGGTGAAGTTTTATCAATTTGACTCTTGTTGGGAAGCACGATATCACGGAACTGGTGCAAGATCAGCACTTTACGCGGCACATGGTATTGCATGGGGATCGCGGCCAACTGATCGATCACCCAGTTGATATCACCGGGTTCCATGAAGCCGACATTGTACCCTGGTATACCCGAATGAGCCGGAAACGCCCACTCTGGATCCAGAGCCAGATGCACGAAGCTGTACTGTTCGAGATATGGCAAGTACGTTGGCAAGACATTCCTGATCCAACATGATTTACATCGCAGGTCCGGGGCATGGAGGTCCGGGGCTGGTGGCGAACTCTTACTTAGAGGG
>DAIDHM010000216.1 GCA_027459705.1 Ktedonobacteria bacterium
GCCGTCTGGGCGTGGTGTGACGCGCGTAGATGGGCTCGTCCGTGGCTCTTGCATCGACTGGATCGTGACACCTCGGGTTTGGTGCTCTTTGCGCGGTCGCGCGCGGCGCTCCGCCTGGGATCGCGTCAGTTCGCGCGCCACGAAGTTTGCAAACAGTATGATGCGCTGACCCGGCGTGGCGACCTGGCCGAGGATGGCGTCATCGATGCTCCTTTGCGGCGCGACCCGGCGGATCGCCGCCGCGTCCATATCGATCCCGATGGCGCGTCTGCCACTACCCGTTATGCGGTACTGGAGCCGCTTGGCGCGTTGGCGCTCATGCGTCTCTGGCCACGCACTGGCCGCATGCACCAATTGCGCGTCCATCTGGCGGCATATGGTGCTCCCATTCTAGGCGATCCCATTTATAACCCGAGCCCCACTCTTGCAGACCCTCATCCGCTCTATACCAGTGGATGCAACGTGCGGATGTGGCTGCATGCGTCCGCCCTCACGTTGTGCTTGCCCGGGCCGCGCGGGGTGCGGTCCCGCACCTTCCTTTCACCGTTTCCCAGCGATGGTATCGCCGTGCTGGCCGCCCTGCGAGCGGCGTCGGCTGCGTCGAATCTCGCGCAAGAATATCAACTTCAAATGGAGGAGCGCATTCCATGCCTCTGACCTCAATTGAGGATATCACCCGGCACTACCGGCATATCTACCTCCAGCCGCATTTCGACGACGCGGTGCTGTCATGCGGCGGGACGATGGCATTGCAACAAACAACGCACCAGCGTCCTCTTGTCATTACGATTTTTGGTGGAACTGGTAATATTCAGGGCCAGCTGAGCCCGTACGCGACGCAAGTCAATCGCGATGGTGGCTTCGCCAGCATCGACGAGGCCGTCCAACGGCGACGCGCGGAAGATGCGGCGGCGTGTGAGTCGGTCGGCGCCGATGTGCTCTGGTTGGATTTCGCCGACGCGCTCTACCGTGGCTACAATAGTCGCGAGGCGCTCTTTGGTCAGGTCGAGCGCTTTGATCAGAGCATTGAAGGGCAAATTGCCGCATTACTTCTGGAAGTGCGGAGTCGTGCCCCCTTGGCGGTGTTCTACGCCCCGCTGGGTATCGGTCACCATGTGGATCATCAGATCGTCTGTTCGGCTGCCGACCGCCTCGCGCAACAGCGTGCCAATGTGAAATTCTACGAGGATTTCCCGTACGTCACCCAGTCTGGCGCGCTGGATGCGCGCCAGCGCGAGCTGGGATTGGCGATGGAGAGCGATCTGATCGAAATCTCCGCGCAGATACGGCAGAAGATCGATGCTATCGCTTTGTATCGCAGCCAGGTACCCCAACTCTTCGGCAATACAGAGCAGATGCACCATGCCGTCGAGTCCTACCACAGTACATTGCGCACGCGCTATCCCGGTATTAAGGTCGAACGCTACTGGCACTGGTAACGACCGCCAGCGCATGTCCCTCGGTGAGAGAAATGGGAGAAATTTCATCATGACACAACGTTCCATCACCGCCGCGGATCTCTATCAGTTTGCCTTGCTCGGCGGGGCGCAGATCTCGCCAGACGGGCAACGCATTGCCTACACGGTCACTGGCATCGACCATGAAACATATGCGTATCACACCGCTATCTGGCTGACGACCCCCACCAGCCAGCCCGGCCAGGAGCGCCGCTTTGTGGCGCGAGGCGGATCGCCGCGGTGGTCGCCAGATGGCCAGACGCTGGCTTTCGTCTCGGACCGTGCCGGTGAAATGCCCGATCCGCTGCACGGTGAAAGCCCGGCGGATCGCGACAAACGTTGCGGCAAGGGCAAACCGCAAATCTGGCTAATCCCCGCCGATGGTGGCGAAGCGTATCAGCTCACCTTCATGCGCTGGGGGGCCAGCACCCCCACCTGGTCGCCAGATAGTACGCGACTGCTCTTTGTTGCCAAGACCGGCGACATCCCCGACATGCCCGAACATAATGGGGAACGCGAGCCGCGGGTCCGGCGCATTACGCGCTTTGGCTATCGCTTCAATGGCGCGGGCTACATCTATGAGTTGCAATCTCACCTGTTCGTCGTCGCTGCGACTGGTGGCCAGCCAACGCAACTGACTGACGGTGACTGGCACGATGGCCACCCCACCTGGTCACCAGATGGCCAGACCATCGCCTTCACGACGGATCGCCACGATCAACGGTGGCTCTATCCGCGCGGCGAGGTCTGGCTGATGGATGCGGATGGCACGCGCCAGCGTCCGTTGCTGGCGATCGACGACCACGATTTCGATGCCCCAGCCTGGTCACCCGATGGCATGACGATCGCCTGCCTCGGTGGCCCACAATGGGGTAATGGGGGCCATACCGATGTGTATGTTGTGCGTCCAGGTCAGGATGGTGGTGCGACTGCCGCTCCGCGCTGCTTGACCACCGATCACTTCCAGACCTTCAGCGATGCGATTGGTGGCGATATGCGCAATGACCACGCCGATCCCACCCCCGTCTGGTCACCGGATGGTAGCGAGATCTACGTCATCGGCAATGCGCGTGGCGCGGGGAATGTCTACGCGCTGCGCGTTGAGGATGGTGCCCTGCGCGCGGTGACCAGTGGCGATCATCATGTCATCGCCTGGTCGTTGGATGCGGCGGCGCGGAATGTCGCGCTCGTCATCGCGGATGTCACCCAACCGGGCGATCTCTATGTGCATCGGCAAGAAGGTGGCGCGACGAACAGCGGATCGGCTGCATCCACGAGTCGTCTGACCGCGATGAACGCGGCGTTGCTGGATGCGCTGGAACTTGCGACACCCGAGGAGTTCACCTTCACCGGTGCGGAGGGATGGGAGATCGAGGGCTGGATCTTGAAACCGCCGCATTTCGATCCGACCAAGCGCTATCCGCTGCTGTTGGAAGTCCACGGTGGTCCAAACACTGCGTATGGCTATACCTTCGCGCAAGAATTCCAGTTGCTGGCGTCGCGAGGCTACGTTGTGGTCTATACTAACCCACGCGGTAGCACGAGCTATGGCCGCGCTTTTGGCCAGGCCGTCAGCGGCATCTGGGGTCAGGCGGACTATGAAGACGTCATGGCTGGCGTGGATGCCGTCATCGCGCGAGGGTATGTTGATCCACAACGATTGGGCATCCTCGGTGGAAGCTACGGTGGCTTCATGACCTCGTGGACCATTGGCCATACCAATCGCTTCGCCGCGGCTATCACGGATCGCTCCTACCTGGACGCGCGTTCGTTCTTCGGCACCAGTGATATTGGCCCCTGGCTCTCGCGCGAGAACTGGGGCAGGCCCTGGTGGGAAGATCCAGAGCGCTACCGCTGGCATTCGCCGCTGACCTATGTCGCCAATATCCAGACGCCGTTATTGATCATTCATAGTGACGAAGATTACCGCTGCCCGATCGAGCAAGCGGAACAACTCTTCACGGCCCTGGTCTACCAGGGGCGCGAAGTGGAGATGCTGCGCTTCGAGAAGCAGAACCATGACCTTTCGCGCAACGGACATCCGCGCTTGCGCGTCGAGCGTCTGGAGGCGATTGTCGATTGGTTTGCGCGTTATTTGCCCACTGCCGACCATCCAGCGTCGAATCTCATGGCAAATGATGAGCGGAACCATGTCACCATCGGCGCACCCAGTCCAGTCGAATAAAGCGGCGATACCGCACGGACGATCTATGCCATTTTGCGCCTAGCGAGCAGTACGAGGGATGTGATCAATCAGTCGGATAGTCCGTTCTGAAACGGATAGTCCACGCAAACACATCCCTCGTGCCATGTGCACTGGGAGTTAAGCAGTGATGAGTTTTAGGGGGAGCAGTGATGTCTGAGGAGACCTCGTTGATCTGGGAGCGCCATGTCTTCGTCTGCACTGGCGGTGATTGGTGCGCGGAGATCGATGGCAATGGCCAGGGGCTGCATGGACGATTGAAGCAATTGGTTGCCAGAGCGGGACTGAAAGATCGCATCCGGATCAATCATAGCGGTTGCCTTGATCAATGTGGCTTCGGCCCGATGGTCGTGGTCTACCCAGAAGGTGTCTGGTATTGGGGGGTCGATCCCGATGATGCCGAGGCGATCGTCCAGGAACATCTGATTGGCGGTCGACCCGTGGAACGGCTGCGCTATCGCAATACACCTGGCAAGAATAAGCTGGGCCGCGACGAACACCGTCGGGCGATCGGTCGGCCAGAGCGCACGCCTTCGGATGGACAGTAAAGCGGCAAACCGCTGAATAATCGTTTGCGGAATCACACTCGCCTGCGTGTGCATACGAGACGGTACAAAAAGGGGTGCTTGGAATGTGTCCAATATGCTATCTGGTTGGATTGGGTGGGGTCATGCTGACCCTGAGTCCCTTGCTGGTTCGTTGTGGTTGGCATGGTCGGCAGCGCTGTTTACGGCGTGAGGACGCCGCTGGTGGTTGGCAATCAGATCCCCCAATTCCTCAGTTGTCGTGAAACGTTGAGCGCTCCGGTCACGTGATAGAGATAGTTTGATATCAAAAATCCAGACAGGAGGGCAGACGATATGTGCACGAAGCGATCTTACCCTGGTATAACAGTGAGTGCGTTGGCACTGCTCATCATCGTGGGCGTGACGGCTTGCGGAGGATCTTCCGCCGCCGCCGCACCGCCCCCAACCGCGACTCCGAGTACGATCCTCCAGAAGGTCACCTACACCACCTATACGGATCCACAGGGACAATTCACCGTCCAGTACCCATCGACATGGCAGACGCAAACGAGCAACACAACCCTGAGCGGTACAGCGGTCAATCTGACTATCTTCACCCCACCCGCCAAAAAGACCAGCATCGGCTATCTGGTGGCGACGGAGAGCGGCGCAGCCGGAAGCACGCCCGCGCTCACGCTGGAGAGTATTCCCACGCTACTCGCGCCATACAATCTGACGGGCTACACCCAGGCGAGCGGACCAACGCCATATACCGATAAAAGTGGCACGTTGTGGCAGACGGCGCAAGGCACCATCACCAATGCTGCAGGCAAGACGTTGAGCCTGGACGCCGCCCTGACGACTCAGAATAATCTGACCTATCTGATCATCGCCGACGGTCCACCAAAAACCTTGGGCGGCAAAGCGAAGATTTTTTATCGGCTCCTCGACACATTCACGTTTGGCGGTTAATGTTCGCTGCGCGGACTCTGCCCGTGCCGAGCATCCTATGAAGCGCGCTTTAGAGAAGAGTTTTGGCTGGCTCGTCACATTGTACGATCTCGCCATGCTGGAAGACCGCGGGGATCGCTTCCAGATCTGGGAGCAGAGTATAGAGTTCGGGGGGCACACTGATGTCGGCCAGGTACAACTCACCGATATACTCCGCTGCCCCCGCCGCACGCAACCCCGACTTCGGGAGCGCCAGGGTCAGGGTTGCGGTTGCCCGCGCGCAGGGATCCCCAACGGCGCCGGTGGTCGCGTCCAGACCAGAAGGGAGATCCAGTGAGAGGATTGGGCTCGGTTGCTCGTTCATCCAGTGGATGAGCCGCGCCGCGTCATTGCGTGGTGATCCTTGCAACTGATAGCCAATGACGCCATCGATGATGAGGGTGGGTGCCTGGATGTTTGCCACCTCATCTGAGGTGAGGATGGGAATCCCCATGTGGAACAGCGTCTCGCGCTGTTGCGCGGCGACCGGGGTAATCTGCTCGATAGGATGAGTGACGACGACCGAGACATTCGCGCCCCAGGCCGCCAGCCGTCGCGCAGCGACGCAGGCGCCTCCACCATTGCCGCCTTTGCCAGCCAGCACGACGATGGATGTACCGGCGGACGCACCAGCGAGAAAGCGCGATCGCGCGAGATGCGCGAGATGTCGTCCGGCCAATTCCATCATCTGCAACAGCTCAATATGATAGTGTTCCACCATCAGACGATCGACTTCGCGCATCTGTGCCGCGCTGAGGGCGGGGATAGTGTGGAGGTCGTGGTGCGGGAACTGGCCGCGCATGGCCTGAGAATGCATCAACTCATGCTCCTTTGCGTCCGTCACGAGTGATAATGTTCCACCACATTGCTGCCATAATACGCACACATATCGCGCAATGGACAGATCGAGCAACGCGGAGAGCGGGAACGACATATCCGCCGTCCATGGGTGATGAGCAAGATATGCAAGGAATAGACCAGGCTGGGTGGCGTCCAGGTATCGTACCAGTTGTGAGCGCGCGCCAGGCTCGTGTTGGTGGAGAAGAGGCCGAGGCGTTGGCTGACACGATAGACATGGGTATCGACGGGCATCGAAGGTAGACCCAGGTGGAAGAGTAAGACACAGGCTGCTGTCTTGGGTCCGACGCCGGGAAGCGTTTGGAGGGCCTGGCGCGCTACTTCTACCGGCTGTGACCGCAGCCAATCGGCGGTGCGTTGCGCCAGCGAAGGGTCACCGGGTGGCAATATTGCGGTCAAGTCACGGAGGGCCGCCTGGATGCGGCTCGACTTGATCATCGCCAGGCCCCCATGCTGAATGGCGGCTGCGAGATCAGCCTGGGGGGCGTCGCGCACGCTCTCCCAGGTTGGGAAGGCCACAACCAGGTCATGGTACGCGCGTTCCGCATTGCGATCGGTCGTGGCCTGCGAAAGAATCGTTCCAACCAACCCGACCAACGCGTCGCCATCAGGGTGCGCGACCGGCATCCCATACAGGCTCGCCAGGCGATCCAGAATCGTCGTCAGCGTGGTGGATGGCGTCATCGACTTGGAAAACCGCCCTATGATCCGCGTTGCGCGAAGATGACCAAGAGGATGGCAAATATGCCAACCAAGGTCGGCGTCCCCAGCCAGACCGAGAATGGGGGCGCCATATCATCGCGCCCAACAATCTTTGAGCCGATGCCCTCCCAGATGCCCAACACGGCGGTGCCGATCAGGGCAAATCCGATGGCCGCCAGGGCCCGCGCCGCATCCGTATGAAAGAAAGGCAACACGAAGAGCGCGATGCCCAGCGCTAAGGCGGCCACCAATTGCAACCATTCCGCCAGGCGCATGATGAGCAGCTCGCGACCGCTAAGCTCCGTCAATTCTCCCCCTACCAGATCGAGCGAACCCTGACCGGTGCGCAATGGC
Source organism: Ktedonobacteria bacterium (assembly GCA_027459705.1). GTDB lineage: Bacteria > Chloroflexota > Ktedonobacteria > Ktedonobacterales > JACDGC01 > DAIDHM01. Next base: position 7,071 of record DAIDHM010000216.1, read on the forward strand.
GTAAGTCGTGCCAGCGCCGGCAAACACGCCAGATACGCCAGCCCCGCGACAATGCGCGCGGCATTCGCCAGTGATTGCTGATTGGGATGAATCGTCGCTGTGAACTGCGTCGAAGCGATGGTCTGGACACTGGTAGAACCACTGATAATCGCCGCGGCGACAATCGACAGCGTCAACGGCGCGAGATAACCCAGGAGTCGGCGCAGACCCCGCATCGCCGCGATCCGGGTATAGGGAGAAGGTATCACCCAGGCCAGCGCCGCGCGGGCGAGCGGCATTCCAAGCAAGAGGATCGTGGCGGCGATAAGATCGATCGTCATCGTGCTCTGTGCCGCGCGGTTACCAGGTAGGGGTAAAAAGATCAGTATCAGCAGCGGCGCGATGATTGCCGCGACGGGCAATATCTGCATGGCGGGTTCGACAACCCCCTCAGGCAACGTGCTGTTTTGCCGCAAGCGGCGGCTAAACTCACGTGGCGCGAGGAGAGGCGCGGAACCCTCGTAGCCATACGCCAGCATGCGCGTCATGCCACGCACCCAACCGAAGAGTGCCGCGGCCAGTAGGCCGAAAATCACACCGGGATAGACAAGTAGAGCGATAATGATCGCCAGTATCTCATTCATGGCCGATCAGCCCCCTGTAACGGTGTCTCATCCTCAGCGTCATCATCCACGTCCTCTTCATTATCCACATCCTCTTCATCTTCCACCATATCTTCTTCCGACTGATCGAGTAGTCGCGCTGCCGATTCGATAGCCGCGAGGATCTGCAGAGGATCAGGGGGCGATCCAGGGACTTCGATATTCACACGCAGCAGATTCGATGCGTTGATCACAATCTGATCGCTGCTGGTGAAGGGGTCGCCATGCAAGAACGCATCGCCGATGGCGACCAACGCATGGGGCTCTGGCACTTGTGCCAGCACACGGCGCAACGGATCGATGGTATGTCGTGTCGGTGCGCCAGAGATCAGAACGATATCCGCGTGGCGTGGGCTAGCCGCAAAAGCGATTCCCCGATTGCGAAGTTGATAGCGGGGCGCGAGGAGACTGGCGATCATCTGCTGGCTGCCATCGCCAGACCCCGCAGCCAACGTCAGACACCAGACCGCGTGACGGCGAATGGGCAGAGTGCCGGTTTCCCCGGTGGAATGTTCACGATTCACACATTGCCTCGATTCATCTCTTCGTCAGTCGGCGAAGTGGGTGCCTCACTATCAATGACGTTGTCATCATGTGGAGCCTGGTCCGCGAAGGGATCATCCTCATTGGCTGTAGCTATCCCTGACTCCCCCCCATTGTCCATGCCACGGGGGAGACCCTCATGCTGCAATCCCGGCCAGCCTTCGAGATCCCCAATGTCATCTCGCCAGGACCGTGGTCCGGGCAGCACAACCAGGGCGCGCGCCAGCACAGCGATGTCGTCCCAGGCATCGATCGATACGCCGGGATGTGTGGTATCCGGTAATTCACCACCGACAAAGACAGGCGAGGGCGGCGGCGCGTGGCCAAGGAGCGCGGTGGTAAGGACAACAATGATCGCGCCAGCCAGCGCCAGCGCCCAGAAAACGCCCGGCACCCAGATGGTCTGCCCCAGGCTGAAACCCACCGGTGTCGTGCTGAGATCTGGCAGAGTAATGCCGGTGCTCGAAATGGCGGCGGCAGCCATGGCAGCAAAGCCGCCATTTGGCCCCATCAGCAATAATTCTGGCGCGACGCCTGTCACGATGAGCAAGACGAGTGGGATCAGCGCCGCGAATGATTCGCGACTGAGACTTCGATCTGCCTCGGCTGACGGTGCACGCGTCCCCAATTCACGCAGCGAACGCGCCATGCCTACTAGTCCCAGGCCATTCCCTAACCAGGCAATGGCTCCACCAAGACCGGCGATGCCTCCCAGGCCAATGAGACTCAACGAGGCTATAGACATGCCACTGAAGCCCAGCAGTAACGGAAATCCTAATAAAGCTAACCCCGCCACAATGATTGCCAGCGCGTAGGTCGGCGCGGCGGTTGCGAGATTCTTCAGGCCATCCACATCCAGTGTCCGATCGGCCCACTCGCAAGATGCCCAGACTCCTAACAGCGTCCCGATCCCCAGAACCTCCGTCAAGAGCAGGAAGACGACGCTCAACAACGCATGCTGATCATTGGTGCCAAGCGCAATAAAGCACCATCCGAGCACTATACTGCTCAAGAGCATCGTCAACACACCTAGATCGCGTTCGAAGAGCAGTAGTAAGCCCGCGATGGCAATGGTCAATGTACCGATTAGGATCCAGACGACATTCAGTGGCAGAGCGACGGTCCCGACGTGCAGCGCAGGCCAGCTCCCATTGCCGCCCAGGACCACATTCAGGCGCGCGGCGAATGCGACTGCCATGGGCAAGAGAATGAGTAAAATCACGCCAATCGCATCCGTCATGACACCCTGGCAGACGCGGCGCAGCCAGAGTATAAACGGATAGGCGCCGACAGCAAAGGTCAACGCCAACAGCAACAACAACCCGGTGCCAAAGTTCAGCAGATTGCGACCAGCGAGATCATAAAAGCTCAGAGTATTCGCTTGCTTGATTGCGGGAAGGAGGGCGAGGAAAACGAGGATCGGGCCACCGGTCATAAAGAGCAGGTCCCACCAGGCTTCTCCTTCAGTGGGAGGAAACGGTTGGGGGCGCGCCATCAGCCATGCGGCCATTCCTATACCCGACCAGCACAGAGCGATGAGTACGAGATTATCATTCAAGATCGCGCCCGCTGCGAGGCTGATGACGATGAGCGCATAGCCGAGGGGCGCGAGGGTAGGGCGTGCTTCTGTCGTGGCGGTTCCACGCGGGGTCATCATCCAGATGAGGACTGGCGCGACCCATCCGGTTAAACCAAGGAGCAACCAGCTCGCAAATGCATCCAGACGGAAGATCACGCCACCAGTTCCGACCCCCAGAACCCGCAAGAATATCGGCCCTTCTGGTAGGACGTTGCCAGCCAGGGCTATTGCGCCCGTCAGAGCAACAGCAGTGGCAATGATCGCAACTCCCAACGCGACGCTGATAGGGACGTAGCGTCCAAAGATCACGAGGAGGATTCCGGCGAGTGCCGGAATGAGGGTCAATAACAGGGCAAAGACAACAAGAGTCACCGCAAACCACCCCACCTCTTCAACGAATAGGCATCACGTGCTGGTCCCGCCCAGCCTGGCGAAATTTTTAAAGATCCGTACAGGCAACGCAGACATCCAGACTCGCCAGAATCAACGGCACGTCACTGAGCATAGCGCCATTCAATATAATCGGAATGACGCCAGCGTTCACTTCGCCTGGTGTGTGTAATTCTAAGCGATCACACCAGCCAGCAGTCGACAACTGACCGGCATGTTCGACCCGCACGAAGAGCGCGGCGCGACCCCGCGTAGCCTCGAACGCCAGCGAGATTTCGCCTACCGGCGCGTTCGGAGGAAATGCCACGGCGTCGGGACCTTCCCCAGTCTCATCGAGCAACGCCTGGACGCAGGCGAGGCTCACACGGACATCATGAGCGGCCAGTCGCATGCGGCTGGCGACATCGCCGGTGAGCACAAGCGCTGGTTTAGCGAACATGTCAGTCAGATCGGCGTAAGCGGCATAGGGATCGGCAATCCGCAGGTCATCGTCTGCGCCAGAAGCGCGCAACGCCAGGCCAGTCAGGCCCATCGTGGCAGCCATCGCCGCCGTAATGGTTCCTATCTGCGTCGTTGCTCGTCCCACAACGCCGCGGGGAGTGAGCATCCGGTCGATCTCATCGAGGTGGACTAACAGATCCTCAAGGATTTCGCCGATTGCGGCGAGGTCCGCCAGAGGGTGGATGCCACCTGGTACCGCGACCTCCCAGAAGAGGCGGTGTCCAGTCGCCTGGGCGCAGGCTTCGAAGAGTATCTCACGCGCCTCCACCGCATGCGTCAAAAGTGACCCAAAATCGCCAATACGACCGAATTCTTGCAAGAGCCAGAGACGCGCCAAAGCGCGCTCCACTTCCGCAAAGATCGTTCGCACTCTGACGGCATAGTCTGACGGTGTGACAGCAGCTAATTGTTCAAGCGCCATACTCAGCGCCATACGATACCCCGCGCCGCAGGTATCGCAGCTATGTTCAACCATAGCGAGCATGGTATCGAGATCCTGTCGTCCCGCCAATGGTTCGACGCCACGGTAGAGATACCCCATGCGGATATCTACCCCGGTCACTCGTTCGCCACGCAGGGCGAGGTGCAGTGCCAAAGGCTCCGTGAGAGTGGGATGGAAGGGACCGATTGGAAATGTCATTGTGTAACCTCGTGCGGTGGTACGCATAGCCTTCTACACTATACTACGTTCTCAGTCGTGATGCGATACCGATAGGTGCTTTGGGTGCATTTTCAGCCGGGTAGAATGGGGACAAAAAACTGTGCGTGCAAGATGCGAGTATGATAGCAGCCTATGCCCCCACTGCCGCGACCTCGGCCGCGGACGCCATCGGCACATCTTGCAGGAGTGCGTGCGCCGTGGCGTTCGCGGCCAGCAGGACGCCGAAGCGCCCGATGAATTGGGGGCTGGTGGTCGATGGCGCTGGCGGAATACCGGATGTGTATGTGGCGGATGCGAGCAGCGTGATCTGGCAACCAGCCAGGCCTGGTGCGCTATGTGGGGACTGTCCCCATTGCTGTTTCTGTCCGATTGCTGCCAGGGCTAGCGATAGTTGTTGCTCGACATTGCCGCAGAGCACCTGCGGCATAAATGCCGCGAGCGTGTAGGTGGGCGCGTTGGGTGCCGAGAGCAGGTTAAGCGCGCTCACGCCCGTCGCGGTCAACTGGAGTGTGGCGGGCATCGCTGAGCCGCTGAAACTCGTACTAACCACTGTGCCATCTGGCTGACTAAACTGCCAGGTAAAGTTGAATGGAATATCGATATACCAGACAACAATACCAGCAATGGGTGATGCACCAGGGAAGATCACTGTCGATGCGATGATGCCCTGTGGATCAGGTGTGACGCTGAGCCGTGCCGCGAGATCCATCGTCGCGCGGGCGCTCCCCACTGAACCCGTGGATCCCTGGTTCACAGTGTAATATTGGCCGCTGGGGACTATTCCTTGCTGGACGGGTACTTGCTGGGCGAAGGTCGACGTAGTCAGCTGTTGCACCTGCGCCTGGAGCGCCACGGGAAGGTCGCTTGCGGATACCTGGATATTGAGCTGGTTCTCGCGTTGCACGGTCAGCGTGCAAGGGCCGGAGAGTACCCTTCCCCCCGTCCAGTCGAAACGGCAGGTGATGGGATTGAAAGGCGGTGTGCGGAGCGTGAGGGTATTGGTCCCCGCGCGCGGAGCGATAGAGAGTGGAAAATCACCCGTGAACTGTGTGCCGTTGAAGATGATCGTGCCCGTGGAGACATTCGCGAACACGGCAAGCTCCGGCCGCGTGGATACATTGCTGGTGGTGGCGGGTGTGAAGGATAGGTGGGGGAGGGCGACGACCACCAATGCCAGGACGATCAGGATGGCGAAGATGGCGTTGTCGCTGTGGCCACGGATCCATTGCCGCAACGGGATGCGGTGCGTGGTTTCGTCCGGTGTCGACATTTCCTCAGTATCGCCCGCACGATCTATCTCTGGTCCGGTGTGTGGCTCCATGGCATTCCCCCAACCTTCCTGGTTAGCACTTTTTTTATCAAGTATACCATGCGTACTGCGCACCAATAGACCAGGGTTCATAGTGATGTTCGTCACATGTGCGTCCTCCATCCATCTTGTTGGGTTGACAGCAAATATCGCAAAATGCAATAATAAACGATGAAGCGAGCATCAAGACGCTTCAGACGGCATTGCAAACAGCGAGTGCGAGGAGGGCTGCCGATGGACCTGAGCGCAAAGCTCAAATGGCTGCGCGAGCAAGCCGGAGCGCGTCGCGGGCTGGGACGGGCGCTCACGCAGCGCGAGGTAGTGGAGGCAATGCACACGGAGTTGGGGAGTGGCATCAGCCAGTCCTACCTCTCGCAGCTCGAACACGGCCAGCGGGTGCATCTCTCGCAGACCACTCGCACGCAATTGGCGCTGTTCTACGCGGTCCATCCAGGTTACCTGGTGAGCGATCCGCCGATTGGGGAAGTTTCACACAATTCGGCACCAAAGCAGGAATCCGCTGCATTGGTTGCGTCAGGTGGTGAAAAGCGACCGACAGTGGAGGGCGCTGGGACGGAGTCCATACATTGGTCGCACGTCCCGTTTGCGCTGACCCATTCGCACGCTCATCACACTCTGGCACGATTAGTGGTGCATCCGCGCCAGCGACACATCTGGCCAATCGTCGATGCGCTGATCGATCTGCCCGATGAAGAATTCCATGAGATCCGCCGACGATTAGGCGCGGGTTGAGCGCGTCGCTGTCGGCACCCACAACAGAGGAGTGAGTAACTATGCGCATGCGAAGTTTTTTCCTGGGGGTTATCGCGGGGGTCTCGGCAGCGGCCATCGGCCAGGAGCTCCAGAAACCACCGGTCCAACGCACCTGGAAAGGTGAGATCGGCGGAATTCCGTATAACTTCCGCGTGAATGAATGGCAGGAGATTGCGCGCGAATATTGGAATCCTTCCAGCGATGCGATCCTGACACCGCACGCCATTGGAGTCGGTTGGGGCGTCAACTTCGCGGCCCTGAGCCGCCGTGCCCAGGACATGCTGGAGACCGCCCAGACGCAGGTCGGCCAGCGCAAAGCGCCGGTGATCGATGCGACCACCACGACGACGACCCATGCTTGAACGCGCCGTCACGCGCCTCTGTTGTATGCGCGCGATGATGGCGCCAGCGCTTGCGCTGGCGCCAGGGCGGCACGCCCGCCCATGAAGGATGTGATGCCGCTATGCTGGATAGCGCACTCGCCAGTGTGTCCGTGATCGCGACAGACCCCCTCTCGTTGGTGCTCATCGCGTGCATCGTCTTCCCCGGTGCGTTCCTGGTCCTCTCCACGTTGTTAGGGATGGGCCATGGCGCCCACACGGGGGGTGCCCATGGCCTGCACCTGAGCGGCGGACACGGCCATGTGATCCATGGCGCGTATCGCACCAGCGGCCATGCTCATACCGCCGCTGGTCACGCTGCCTCAGCAGGGCACACCGCGCTACCCGCTCCCGGTACGCACGCTCCGGCTCCGGGAACTCGTGTAGCATTCGACCATCTACACGGTGTCTCGGTAGCTCCGCAGCCACCCATGGGAGCATTGGAGCGCTTGAGCGATGTGGCATTGACGGTGAACTTGAACGCCGTGCTGATCTTTCTCTTTGGCTTTGGCCTGGTTGGCTATCTTTTGCACAATCTGACAGATATGGGCGGATTCCTGGTGATCCTCGCTGCGTTGGCTTCGGGGGTCATCGCCGCGGCGGCTCTGAATATCGCACTGGCGCAGCTTTTTGGTGAAGAAAGCGGGCGATTGGAGAGCGATTCCTCGGAAATGGTCGGGCGCATTGCGCGCGTTACCTTGCCTATCCATGGTAATGGCATTGGTGAGGTCGTCTTCCCTGGCGACAATGGCACCCGCCGCAGCCTGGGCGCGCGCGCCGCTGATCGCGAGGCGATTGAGCGCGATGCGGATGTCGTCATCATTGCGTATGCGGATGGCATCGCTTTGGTCCAGAGCTGGGATAGCTTCTTGATGGCGGCAAGTGCCAGCAGCACTACCGTGGGGACACCGCCCTAGATCCGGTTTGCGTGTAAAACATCTGTAACTCCCCCGCAACTGACCTGCATCACCCACCGCTACAACCATCATTAAGAGCGATTTGAAAGGAGGAGCCGCTCCTTCCCTGGAATCAAGTCCAGGAAACCGTTGCGGCTCGCGCATATGAGTCAACTTGCTATCGGGATCATTGTCGTTGCCGTCGTGCTGGCTGTCTTCATCATTGGTGCATTGCGGATTGCTGGCGGCTTGTACCGCAAAGTTGGTCCTAACGAGGCCTTGATTGTCTATGGCGGACGAATGCCGCGCGTCATCACCAATGGGGGGTCATTCGTTGTCCCCCTTCGCGAACAGTTTGCCTATTTCTCGCTTGAGCTGATGTCCTTTGACGTCGCGCCCCGCCAGAGTCTGTATACGACGCAGGGTGTCTCGGTGAATGTCGAGGCGGTCACGCAGTTAAAAGTTCGGTCGGATCGCGAAAGCATCCTCACCGCTGCGGAACAATTTCTCAGCAAGTCTGACACGGATCGCGAGGGATTGATCCGGCTGGTGATGGAGGGTCATCTGCGCGGCATCGTTGGCCAGTTGACCATCGAGCAGCTGGTCAAAGAGCCTGAAATGGTCAGTGAGAAGATGCGCGCGATCTCCTCGGCTGATCTGGCCAAGATGGGCCTGGATGTCGTCTCCTTCACCATCAAAGAGGTGCGAGACAGCAACGAATATATCGCCAACATGGGGCGTCCGGAGATCGAGCGCATCAAGAAAGAGGCGAATATCGCCGCCGCACTGGCCGCACGCGATACGCAGATTCAGTCGGCGTCGGCAATGCGCGAGGCAGCGGTTGCCAAGGCGCAGGCCGACCAGGCGCGTGTCGAAGCCGAGGTCGCGTCTCAGACAAAACAAGCGGAATTCCAGCGCGATCTGGCGTTGAAGAAAGCTGCGTACGATGCTGAGATAAAGCGCGAACAGGCTTCAGCGGATAAGGCCTACGACATCCAGGCCAATATTATGCAGCAGCAGGTTGTAGCGGAATCGACCCGCGTCCAGGAGATCGAGAAGACGGCGCAGGTCAAGGTCGAGGAGGCCGAGATCAAACGCCGCGAACTGGAATTGCAGGCGACCGTGCTGAAGAGCGCTGACGCCGATCGCCAGCGCATCGAGCTCGCCGCCGAAGCGGAACGCCGCCGTCTGGCGCTGGAGGCTGAAGGCCACGCTGAAGCCCTGCGATCTCAGGGTGCGTCCGAGGCAGAAGCCGCGCGATTGCGTGGTATGGCCGAGGTTGAGGTCGATAAGGCGCGCGGTATGGCGGAGGCTGAAGTCATCCGTGCGCGTGGCGAAGCGGAAGCGGAAGCGATGCGCGTCAAAGCCGAAGCCTATCAGCAGTATAACCAGGCGGCTGTGTTGGATAAACTGCTGACCAATCTGCCAGAAGTGGTCCGTGCTCTGGCTGAACCGCTCAGCAAGGTGGATCGCATCACGATTGTCTCGACGGGTGACGGCCAGGGCGCGCAAGGTTCCCTTGGCGCCAGCCGCTTGACCGGCGATCTCGTCAACATGCTGGCGCAGGTTCCCGCGATCCTGGAGACGCTGAGCGGCGTGAAGATGGAAGATCTGATGCATCACATCCCGGCGCTACGTCACGACGACGCCCCGGCCAGTGCATCGTCCCCTACGGAGCCGGAACCTGCGGCCACTCCGGCGACAGCCGCCAATACGCGCATCGTCGACGCGCCGAGCAGTGCTGCGAGCAATAACTCGCACGCGTGAGGAAGGCATATCTCAGCTCCCATGAATATGGGTCTGGAATCGGCAGGGACAGAGGGGAATTTGATTTCCACTATATCCCTGCTGCATTTTTTCATTCGTCTGTACTTCGAAACTATCTAAATATTTTGTCAAGCTAATGCCTTTGTTGTGGTAAAGCAATGTTGGTCCAAAACTAAAAGTGGGAAAAGAAGTACTTAACCTCTTTTCCCACCTGTTGATAGTCGTCAGGGCATATTACAGCGCCAGATACCTCACCACAACTATGCCGTTGATGTCTTTGCTCGGATGACCTCTACTGACTACTTTTCTGCTTGGTTAGGATCTTGTGGTGGAGTATTTGTCGCTGGTGGCGGCGTAGCCGCGATATCGGGAGCCGCAGTAATTGGATTTTCTGGCATGGGAGCGGAAGATGGGTAAGGCGAGGTGCCAGGATAAGGCGCAGGTGGCATACTTGGTGCGGCTCCAGGGTAAGGCGCCGAAGGCGGGTAGCCGGGAGCGGCTCCAGGATAGGGTGCAGAAGGCGGGTAGCCGGGAGC
>DAIDHM010000225.1 GCA_027459705.1 Ktedonobacteria bacterium
AACGGGCGTCTGGTGTTGCTCGACTGGTCATTTGTCACAGCGGGTCCGCCAACGTTCGACAGCCTCTGGCTCGCGATCACCTGGCGTGCGCTGGAACCGTTACGCGTCCTCTCTGATCATCGCACGCTGTTACTTCAGCAAGGTGTGCAAGCAGTTGCCGACGATGCCACCTGGGAACTTCTGAGCGATCTCGGCTGGATTCGCGCTACACTGATGGGCGCAGAATCGCTGGCGCGCGATGTATCTGATCCAACGAGTGTGGTGCCACGCGCCGAAGCGCTGCAACGTCTTTTGTTTTGGTGCGAGCGGGCGGCGCAGATACTACGTGCGCGGGGATGGTAGGCGCGATGCCACAACCGCATCCTCCACTCTGCGCTGATATCGCAACCTTGATCACTACATACTTGCCCAACGATCGCTTCATCAGCGCTGTGGGTGACGAAAATGGCAGCTTTAGCGGTGCCCGCCTTGAACGGTACTCGGATGTCTCCTCCAGTGAAGCAGACAGTCCACACCAGACGCGCTCCTATATCCTGAAGGAACTGAATCCGACAACAGGTTGGCAGCAACGCGTCACCGCAGACTGGCAATTTCGTGAAATCCAATTGACGCAATCCCCACTCTGGGAAGCCATGCCAAACTCGATTTGGTCACCAGTAGTGGGTTGTGCCCTGGAGACAGGGCATGGGGCCCTGCTCATGGAAGATCTCAAAGATACCGTGTATTCCGCCCAGCATTGTTACGCGCCTGTGGATAATGATATTTTTCTCTGGATTATCGATCGGCTGGCGGACCTGCATGCCGCGTTCTGGAACCGTCCAGCATTGTTGGCAGCAGACTGGCTCACTTCACCTGCCGATGCGATCCTCTTCATGACCCCCGAGCAATTGGCACGTATCGATGATCAGGAGGATTCATATGGCAACCAGGCCAGACGGATGTGGCCATATGTCTGGCGTCTGTTGGGGGAGGAGACTGTGAAGGTACTCTGGCGCTGTCTGGCACATCCAGACCGTATGGTGGCTGCGGCGGTGGCTGCCACGCGCACCCTGGTGCATGGCGATGCCTGGTTAGCGAATATCGGTATTCATGAAGGCAAAATGGCTTTGCTGGATTGGGCGCTGGCAACCGCAGGGCCCGCCCCCTACGATAGTCTCTGGTTAGCATTTACCTGGCAGGCCGCCGACCCCGACGCGACCCTCTTTGAGCATCGCAGCGCGCTACTCAACCGCGGCGTGACCGCCGTGCGCGATAATGCGCTCTGGGAACTGCTCTGCGATCTTGCCTGGGTACGGACCTTTTATACTGGCGCGGAGTGGCTGGTACGCGATGTGCGTGGCGCACCAACCGACAGCGCGGAACAGCAAGCGAAGGCCAGATTGACCCTTTGGGGAGACCGTGCCGCCAACATCATCCAGTCGCGTGGCTGGTAGTGCGCGAAGTAACAGATTGTCAGAAGATTCGCAGGTCATACGAGGTCAATGATGCAGGATAAATCTACGCCCAAATCCAGTAAGTCAGGCAAAACGCCGCAGGCTGGCCGCAAACCAATCTCGCAGCGTACGCGCAAAACAGCCACAACCGCCACATCACAACGCATCATTCTCACCGAAGGACAAAGTTGGCCGATATATGAATGCCTGATAGGTCCCGGCTGGCAAAATCCAGCCCAGAGTGGCGGGTTGGTTATGGCGGTCATTACGCGCGCGCAACCCAATAAGCGCTTCGCCGTCGCCAATTTTCTTGTGGATATGCTTGGGCGGGGGATCAAGAATGCCTATGTGAAAACCAACCTTCTTCCCGACACCTACGTTGCGACAGAGCGCGCTTATTTGACCAACCAGATGTCATTGACGACCTGTGAACCAGCGCTCATCCATCAGATCGTCTACCAGGCAATCGACTTCGCGGACGAACATCGCCTGCGGCCACACGTAGACTATGCCCAGGCTGCGCACCTCTTGTCACCCCGAGGTACCTACCCAGAGACATACCCCATCACCTTTGGCATAGACGGTAGACCGCTGATCATATCGAACACACCAGGTGACGATACCGATATACCCACAATACTGACGGATCTCCTTGGTCCCGATCGGGCTAAGGCATGATTCTGAACAAATATTGCCGCTTTGTCACTTATCCCGCCATGCGAAGCCAGGTGGAATGCTGGCGCGCGCGCGCGCGACGCGATCGGGAGCGGCGCAGTCGATCCAGTGGATGCGGGGATCTGGTCGGAACCAGGTCAATTGCTTACGAATGAAACCATGGGTGTCCCACTTGATGCGTTGTACGGCGTCAGGAAGTGACATCGTGCCGCGCAACACCGCGCCAATCTCGCGGTAACCCAGACTCGACATCGCTGGGAGATTCCAGTCATACCCGCGATGCACCAGATCCCTTACCTCATCAATGAAGCCAGCCGCCAGCATAGCATCCACCCGATGATCCGCCCATGCATAGAGTTGTGCGCGCGTCGTATTCAAACCAATGCGGATCGTCTCATAGGGCGGTGGCTGGATTACCTGTTGCGCGGAAAACGGCGCGCCTGTCGCCACAATCACTTCCAGCGCGCGGATCACGCGACGCACATTTGTCACGGGGATCCGCGTGGCCGCGACAGGATCACGGGCAGCGAGGCGGTCATGGAGCGCCGCAGGACCGTCACGGGCGGCTTCGGCCTCCCATTGCTCACGTTGCGCCAGATCAGGCGGCGCCGCTGGCACCGCCAGACCGTCCAGCACGGCGCGTATGTAGAGACCAGTCCCGCCGACTAGGAAGGGAATCCGGCCACGCGCTGTGATATCGGCGATCGCGCGAGTCGCCTCCCGCTGATAGTCCACCAGGGTGAAACTCTCATCAGGCTCAACCACATCGATCACATGATGCGGCACCTGGGCCCGTTCCGCCAAAGTTGGCTTGGCGGTACCAATCTCCATCCAGCGATAGATCTGGCGCGAATCAGCATTGACAATCTCACCATCCATTGCCAGCGCGAGTTCGATCGCCAACATAGTCTTACCGCTGGCAGTTGGTCCCACAATCGCGATCAGCGGACTCCGCTCTGTTGGTGCAGTCATCTCACTTCACTCTCCACGCGATACACCTTGGTTTGAAACGCCAACTGACCTTGAATTGCTCCGAACAGTCTGCCATAATACTGCCGGAACACGGTCCTTAGCTGGCTGTATGGTGGCATACAACTTGCGCATCAAGATCAGCGGCATGCAGAATTGCGGCCCATACGTAACCCACACTTTAAAGGAGGTCAATCCCATGATCCTTGCAGCAACTGGCAAAATTATCCAGGTAAACCTTATCCCAACCGATGGCGGCGTCCTGGATCGACTCTTCCATCTCACGTGGATCAAAATCAACATATTTGGGTTGCTTGGTCCAGATGGCTTCCAAATGACCCTGGCTGGCCTCATCGTCCTGGTCCTTGTCGGCCTAGCTGCAACCGCGGTAGCCGAACGTTTAGCGGGCGAAAAACCCGGTAAGAATCTATTCACTACAGTAGTCCTGACCTTGATTGGCGCCTACATCTTCGAAGCGTTTGTGACGCTGCCCTTTACGGACGTCTCTATCGAAGGCGTGCGCCTGATCTCGGCGCTTCTGGGAGCTATCATCTTCGGCGTCTTTTTTGTACTTGTCCGCAGACAGGCGGGACCACGTACTGCCAAAGCCTAAAGCAATAGCGCCATTCGTCACCGAGAGTAGGCGATGCGATTTGTCTGCCGCACCGCCATCGAGCAGGTGCATTAAACCGAAGACAATGCTCCCATGAGCATAATTGCGCCGGTTGGTGCAAGTGATCCACTGGTCGGCTCAGCTGAAATGGCAATGACGCCGAAATTGGCCAGTTGCTTAGGTGCGCGTACGAGGAGGCGCATACTGCCATCGGCATTGGGCTGGAAGACCACATTGGGGATGGGAGTGCCATCCTGAAGCAACCAGACCTGGTAGGCACGATCTGCGGAGAGCGGAGCAAGACCATTGGCCATCAAAACGCCCTCTGATCCTTGTCGGGTAGCGATGAAGCGGGCGTGTGCATCGGGCAAGGATTCTGTCCCCGTCATCTCCCAGATCGTGCAACCTGGATCGGCGAGAAGACGGGCCAAACCATTCAGTACAGGATCCGCTGGTCGTGGTCTGGTCAGTGACCGCAGCCAATGAATGAGGTTTTGTCGGGGAGGATCCTCGCTCGTCGCAGCAGGCGGTCTGGATATTTCCGAAGCGCGCGCCTGCTCAGCTTCTTGACGAACGCGACTGATGACCCGCAACCGCAAGCCAGATGGAGGAAGCACAGGTGGTGGAGCATAGAGCAGCAACGTATTGACGCGCTGGGCAGTCTCTACCAGCGCGCGACATTGATCACACATTGTCAGGTGCGCTTCGACCTCGGCCACCTCATTGAGGTCAAGAGCGCCCAGCACATATGCATCAACGAGATCGTCAATGTGCCCCATAGTCATCCAATCCTCTTACTCCATCCTCTTGTGCTCGATCCGTCTGTCCGACTCACAACATCTCTGCCCACCGTCCGTCAATACCAACGGTACCCAACGCATCACGCAAACGGATCATCCCCAACCGAATGCGACTCTTGACCGTCCCGATAGGGAACCCCAACGCAGCCGCGATTTCAGCCTGTGAAAGCCCCCCATAAAACGCCAGTTCAATCACCTGGCGCTGCGGTTCGGGTAACTGTCGCAGAGCACTCTGGATCATTGCCGATCGCTCACGCAACATCACCATCCGCTGAGGGTCATTCTCTAACTGCTCGTCTGGCAACTGTTCACCATCCGTGACCCAATCAAATGTATCTGCGCTGATTGGGCGACTCTGTTGTCGGCGAACTTCATTCAATGCCAGATTATGCGTAATACGGAGGAGCCAACTGTGGACGGTGCCGCGTTCACGCTGAAATGAGGTAGCCGCACGCCAGAGCCGGACGAAGACTTCTTGCGTAATCTCCTCGGCAATCCCGGGCTCATGAACAATGCGCAACGCCAGTGTATAGATTAGCCTCCCATAACGGTCATACAATGTACCGATGACCTCCACATCACCAGAAGCCAAGCGCTCGACCAAGACAGCGTCATCCTGTTCGTTTGTACTCAGCGCGTGACCTCCTCCGTTGTCCAATATATATATACACAGCTCAGCGATGAACGGCTTACCCTTCAAGTCATTGTAGCATATGGGCGCGCGCCATGGAGAGGATTACCGTATCTCTGTGGTGGTCATTACGGCGACCTGCACGCTCTGCCTCTTTGATACCAACTGAAGCCGCTGGAGCGACATAAATGCGTTTCCCATATTCATTTGATGCATGGTTAGAACCATGTGAACTATCTCACATTGAATAGCTTGCCATCACGTATACCTGTGCGATAAAATGGTAATTATGTTATACTTTTCAATCATCGGATATCTATGTAAGGAGATGTAAAAAATGTCCCTCGATCATCGCGAGAGTGAAGGCGACGATTCTCAGGAACTGACTCCTCTTGACCTCACTCCATGGAAAAGGCACGACGCTGCTGCCGAACCTACTGGTGGTGACGAACTGGTAAAATATGTCGAAACTAGAGATCTCGGGATATTCATTCACTCTGAATCTGAGCGGCATCGCGATGCATTGCTCGCTTTTCGTTTAATTGCCGTCAGTCCCATCGGACATCAAGATCGCCTCAATGCCCAGGCCGTATTACTTGGGCGTTTGCGCATGGTCCCGAATGCTTTCCCTGGGGTCAATCGCGCGCTGGAGCTGCGCTACATCGTCCAGCCTATGCAGCCCGGCGGCACGGTGCGCCAGGAGATCGCTTGCTATTTGCTCGCTCGCTACAGTGATTGGCGACTCAGCGAACATGACCTTATCCAGACCACCCGCGAGTTCGGTGGCGAGATTGCGCAGTTACTGGAAACCATGCCACACTATCAGTTCTACCCTATTCTCGAAGCCTCGGAGATCGAAGAGATCCTCACGCCGTTTATCATCATGGATACTGCTGAGTTCCGCCAGGATGAAATTATTGCTGGCCCGCTCCCTGGAGTCTTTGGTGGCGTTCCCGATGCGGATGTGCTCGTCGCAATGATGGCTCGTCAACGGGCAGCCACGATCTTCTCCATTTGTCTGGAACCAACTGATGCAGAGAGCGCACTCAATGCGTTGCACGATGCTCCACCGATCGTCGAGGCTTATCCTTCCGCGGAATTCCAGGGCAATGGCGAGGAGCGAATCGCATCAGCCCTCTCCAACAGCGAGGCGACGATCGCGCGCGAGCGCTTTCAGATGGTGCGCATGGCGGCATTTCGGCGTCAAGTGTTTCGCCTCCGCCTGCAGATTGCCAGCAGCGCTGCGTTGGGTGACGCATTGCTGGGCACCTTCACTGCTGAGATTGGCGGCCCCAGCCGCATTCTCGCGCAGGCTGCCTGGCAAAATCCAGCCAGTCCTATTGCGGGAAGCGCTATTGCCGTGAGGCCGCGCGCCGGACACACCATCAATGAGGAGATCAGTGAATCTGATATTGCGCTCGCCAATCTCGCTGGACTGACGTTCGTACCCTGGGGTGATCACCGGCGCTCTCTCGCGCCATATCTGGTAGATCTCAGCGAGGCGACGCGCCTCTTCGCGTTGCCTGCGACCGCCGATTGGCTCGACGCGCAGAGTGTCGCCTTGCCGCTGCCATTCCGTGAACATCTGAACGATGGACTGCGCCTGGGCATCAACCAGCAACAGCAGCATGCTGTGCCGGTCATGTTACCGACCGCCAGTCGCTCATTACACACCTGGATTGTTGGCCAGACCGGCACTGGCAAGTCGACCTTACTGGAATCGCTCATCTTGCAAGATATCTACGCCGGACGTGGAGTCATCGTCATCGATCCGCATGGTGAATTGAACTCGCAGGTTCTCGCCAAAATTCCCGCGAGCCGCGCGGATGATGTCATTCTCTTTGACCCCGCGGATACGGATTTTCCCATTGGGGTTAATATGTTGGAAGCCGAAGGCGAGGATGAGCAGGCCCTCGTGGTCAGTTCATTCATCGGTCTCCTGCGCAAGCTCTTCGATCCTCATACCATTGGGATCGTCGGTCCTCGCTTCGAGCATGCCGTCCGGAACGGACTCCTGACCGTCATGAGCGCGCCGGGTGGAGGAACGCTGGTGGAGTTGATGCGCGTTCTGACGGACGACGCCTTCATGCGATCGCTCTTGCCACATATTAAAGATCCGATGGTGCTGCGTTATTGGAAAGATCAGATTGCGCATACCAGCGATTTTCATCGTTCTGAGGTGTTGGATTATATCGTCAGCAAGTTCGGTCCGTTCGTCACGGACTTTACGTTGCGGCGGATTGTCGGCCAGATCCATAGCGGATTTCACTTTCGCGAAGCCATGGATGAGCGCAAGATTGTCCTACTCAGCCTGGCGAAAGGCAAGCTAGGATCCACCAACGCGAATTTTTTGGGCTTGATTCTCCTGCCAATGATCTTGCAGGCAGCCCTCTCGCGTTCGAATATTGATCCCACTGAACGCCACGATTGCACTCTCTATATCGACGAATTTCAGAACTACGCGACCGATAGTCTGGCGCTCATGCTGGCGGAGGCGCGGAAATATCATGTCGCGTTGGTTCTAGCCAATCAACACGTCGGGCAACTAACTGGCGAGATCCGGGATGCCGTACTGGGAAATGTTGGGAGCATCATCTCGTTCCGCCTGGGCGCGGCGGATGCCCTGGCGATGGAACAGATTCTGGCGCCTTCACCAGTGGATGCTCACCACCTCATCAATCTCCCGAACTATACAGCGTACTGTCGGTTGCTCATCAACGGCAAACGTTCGGCGGCGTTCACGCTCAATACCGAACTGTCGACATATCCCGCTGATCCTGAGCTGGCACACCGTATTCGCGATCTCAGTCGCGCAAAATACGCAATGCCGCGCGTCGATGTGGACCGGTGGATCGCTGAGCGTTCCCAACTCACGCCACCACCACCGCAACAACGCGTCCTCACACCCTCACAAGTGAGAGAAGAACTCTTACGAGCATTGGCCGCGGATTTGATGCCGCCACCGACGGCACCAAGCATACCAGCTCCTACACCGGTGGCACCGGCTGATTCTGCGGACCTGCTGTCTGAATCTGCGAACGAGAACACAGATGAG
>DAIDHM010000228.1 GCA_027459705.1 Ktedonobacteria bacterium
CAGTGTGGGGTTGCGCAACACATAGCCCAGCGCTTGCCATGAAGAACGGAAGAGTGATTCCCGCTTAGCGTCCGATACCACCTCCTGCCCCGGTGTCGCCGGATCATGCATGCCGAAGAGTACCGCGCCACTTGCTACAAAGAGCGAGGCGGTAAAAAGAAAGGTTCCTTCCCCCCCGACCAAGGCAACACCAAAACCCGCCAGCGCCGGACCAACCACCATGGCGATTGCTTGTGTACCACTATCAATGGCATTGGCGCGATCCCAGAGGTGTCGGGGAACGACGATGGGAAAGAGAGTACGCGTGCCACTGGCACTCAGCGGGCCGGTCAAAGAACTGACGGCGATGATCCCCAGCAGTAACGGAGAGGGCAGATGCCCGATAAGCGCGAGCGTCGCGATAGTTACCATCGTCGCAGCAGCAACAGTATAATCTACCAGGATCATTCGCAGCCGACGATAGCGATCTAGCAACGCACCGGCGACAGGACTGAAGATGACGCCAGGCACGATTCCGCAAAAAGTCGCGAGGCCCGCCAGGATGGGTGAATGATAACGCTGCAGGACAAACAGTACGAGCGTTAGTCCCCATAGTGAGTTGGCCGTGCGTGCCAGCAAGGTGCCGATCGCTAACCGGGGAAAGCCTTCCAGATCAAAGAGCGCGCGGTAACTAAATGGAGCGGAATCTTGAGCAAGATCATGCAATTCAGCGGCCATACAATTTTCCTCCTTCATATGGTATCACGATTGACATACGACAAAGGCAACGGTCATCATCCACAAATCCCTAAATCGGTCAATTTCCTATTCCGTGCTGAGCTCGCATTTCCAGTCATTAGTCCATCGTTTCGATTGAATCCAGCGCATCAACCAGTCCTGGCGCAGGTAACGGAGAGCGATACTGAAAGCTGTCACTACCGCGTGGAAAACAGGAGATAATGAGCACCAGCAATGACAAAGAAGTAGGGGCGAAGCCTTCCATCGCCGTGGAAGGCCCCGCCCCTACAATCGGGCTCGTTTAGCCCCGGATGACCTCGAGCATCTCGGCAACGGTCGTCACTTTAACGCGCGGACGGCCCTGCGCTTTACCACGATCAAGCTCGTAAGCATCCAGCTTTTTCCAATCCTGTACAGTAACGAAATCGATATGCCGTGATTGCATGAGACTGACGATCGCAGCGGGATCACGATGCGCATCGTCGATTCCCGCGAGATTCGGCAGATCCGCGAGCATGGATTCGACTGTCGCGACCGAGTCGGGCTTATTGTTGCCGATCAAGCCACTGGGACCGCGCTTGGCCCAACCCACTACATACTCGGCAGGGTGCACCATAGTCGGTGCATTGTCATCGGCAGTATCCGGATGGATAACCCGACCAGCGATATTACTGATGGTCGCTGTTTCTTCGTTGAACGGCACACCTTCAATTGGTGTACTGCGATAGCCAATTGAACGGAGCACCATGCCACAGGGAATCACTTCGAATTCACCGGTACCTTGTGCGCGCTGACTGCCATTGGCGTCTGTCACTAATGCGTTGCGTTCTATGCGAATGCCGGTAATATGCCCATGCTCGCTGAGAATCTCGACAGGCGATGTCAGGAAACGCATCGTGATGCGGCGCGCCTGCGTGTGTTGGGTCTGGGCGGCATATCCACGCAAGACCTCCATATTCGCGGCAGCGGTCCGATCTTCTTCTAACAGGGCAGCACTCTGGGGATCGAGCTCAATATTCTGCGCATCTACCAGAACATCCACGCCGGGGATCTTGCCGAACTCTTTGATTTCGGGCGTGGTAAAGGCCGCCTGCGCCGCGCCACGTCGCCCTAAGAGGACGACCTCGCGGAGTTTGCTGGCGCGGAGCCGTTCCAGTGCATGGTCAGCAATGTCGGTCTTGGCGAGTTCGTCAGGTGGGGTAACCAGAATGCGGGTCACATCCATCGCGACGTTCCCATTCCCGATCACTACGGCCCGTTCGACATCCAGGTCCAGAGGCAGTTCACGGTAATCGGGATGTCCATTGTACCAACCTACGAATGCCGTCGCGGGATAGCTATTCGGCAGATCCTCGCCAGGAATATGCATACGGCGGTCGGCCTGCGCGCCAACCGCATAGATGATTTGATCGTAGTAGGCGACCAGGTCGTGATGGTGGAGATCTACCCCATACGTCACATTGCCGAAGAAGCGGACACGCGGATCGCTGAGAATCTTGTCAAATACCCGAATCACAGCTTTGATCGATTGATGATCAGGTGCGACGCCATCACGCACCAATCCAAAAGGTGTTGGGAAACGATTGATGAAATCGATCGCGACCGTGAGATCGGCGCGTTTGAGCAATGACTCAGCGGCATAGAAACCTGCCGGGCCTGCCCCAATGATCGCGACGCGCAACGGCTGCGCCGCCGTGCCCACTTGTGACATATACTATTCTCCTCACCGGCTGTATCGTTATGGTGCAGCAGGTCTGTAGTGAAATGTTGGCGACATGCGCCATACAGCATAGATAAAGCCTACTCTAGCCAGCGGATTTTCGCAACTGGACTGTGTGCTGTTTACCCATCGGACCGAACAAAGCGCGGGAAATCACGTCGCAGTTCCTGGATTGGGCCAGAACACAGCTATGAGACTCGACGGCGAGGATAGTCGTAGACACGAACATCAAAGATTACAATCTCCTGCCCGGGTGATCCAGCTCGCCGTTCCCTACACAATAAACCAAACATCCCAAGCCACTTGCAACCATTGACGTACTGTGCGAAAATAGCGGCAACGCGAGGGATCGGTCACGCGATGACTTCGCAATGGCGAGCACGTGCAAACATCAGCCCACACCACCGTCACCCAACAACACCATAGACGAATGTCGTGGTATAGAGGCATAAGGAGCGACATTGTGCCTACCACCATCCCACTACGCGAAATCGTTCACCTGACCGAGCAATTACTCGTGTCACGGCGTCCGAATGATGCGTTGCGGCGATGCGATGTGTTATTGGCAGCCAATCCCCACTGGCTGGAGATTAAGCGCATTAAAGCTGAGGCAATGATCGCTCTCAATCAGCCAGTTCCCGCCTTGGAGATCATTGATCATCTGCTCGCCTGTGATCCCGAGATGGCGCGTGCGTATGTATTGCGCGGATGGATCATGCGGCAACAAAATGATCTTTTGGGGACACTGGCCTGCTTACGACGCGCCTGTGAATTGGCGTCAAATGATGAAGGGTTGCGCAACAGACATGACGAGTTGGCGGTGAGTCTACATCGCCCCCCATATTCGCCTTCGCATACTGGCCTGGCGCGCATGTACGTGCGATCCGAACTCTATCAACATGCGGTGCGCGAATGGGATACAGCGTTGCGGGCGAATCCTCACCGTATCGACGCGCAGATCGGTATCGCCGAAACGTTCTGGTGTATGGGTGAGACGAAGCGCGCCATTCCTATCTGCCTCGCAATTCTGCGAACTTATCCTGATTGCCTCAAACCACTGTTGCTGGTCGCGGTCGATAATCTGCACCAGGGGCAGCGCGATCGTGCCCAGGCCGCCCTCTTTCACGCCAGTCAGCTCGATCCAGATATGCGCGCCGCCGGCGAACTTTTCGCAAATCAGGTCGCTGCTGGTGACACTGTTTTAGCCAGTTGGTTGCGTGACGCGGCAAAGGCTGTCTATAATTTATTAGCACCCGTCATCACCCCTAACTTTACTCCGCGCGACACGCATCCGCCCGCGCAATCCTCCGCCCAGCCATCTCCGCGTACATATTTAACTGACCCGCTACCGCAAGGCAAGGCACCTACCGGGCCACTCTTTGCAACCAACAGACCGAACACTTCCCCATTGGAACCCACCAGCAAATTGCCACCACTAACTCCCCAGTCCATGCTCGGTGCCGATCAAGATGGGGACTTCTTCAGTCGGTCACGCACGTCGATGTTGCCTGATGATTTCCAGAGAATCTTTGACGAATCGCGGAACATCCTCTGGCGCGATGATCACCAAGCCGAGAATGGGCAATCCACTGACCCTGTCGATACGCACGAGACTACCAGCGAAGCCACAGATCCGCCCGCGAGCAAAGAAGAACTCGACTATGTGCGGTGGTTGCAATCGCAAGGGGCACAGGCCATCGAGGAAGATCCTGCCGAGCGATCAGTGATACAGCCTGTCGCGCCACCACCGTTTCTCCTCGACGCGCTGCGACAATCCGCTTCCCCAGAACAGGGGATCCCCGCTTTACCCCCGGTCATCCCACTGGAAGTTTCCGCGCCTTCCGCTCCCGTGAGCGAACCGCCGCAACCACTGGTGCATGGCAACATGGAGGAGCGCGCGCCGCTCGTTCCACAGCCACCAACCGCACAGGGTACAACTGCTGAGGGAGAAGCGCACTTGTCAACCTCAGTAGCTAGTGAGCGTTGGGCCGAGAGCGAACCAGCAGTACCGGTGGCTTTGCCACCGATGGTGCCACCCCCACGCTCAGACGAAGGGCATGAAGCCACTCGGCCCCCCCTGCCGGTGGCGGATCCATTGCCCCCGCCTGATCCCGATGTAGCTGCACCGGTCAGCGTCTGGCCAGCTCCCCCCACTACCGTTGAACAACAGCCCGCTAACGTATGGCCAGGCGCGCCTGAACCTGATGAACCAGTCCATCCAGCTGCGGCGGCCGCACCTGTGACATCATTACCAGCCGAGCAAACACTCACTATCGAAGCGATCGAACAAGGGTTATCGGCGATCGGCTTTGCGCGTCACGAGACAGGACGGTTGGCGACCGTAGCTTCATTGCTGCACGACGCCGAACCATCGCCTGAAGTTATCGATCCAGATATTCATGTCCGCTTAGCACGCGCGCGGCAGTTACGTCATGCTGGCCAGATGTCCGAGGCATTAGGTGAATATCGCACCGCTGTCAAGGCGCAATCCGATGCGTTGCCCGACGTCATCCGCGCGCTGATGGACGCGGCGATTGAACACCCCCAGGAGCCTGAACTCCAACGACTGCTGGGAGATGCCCATATTCGTATGGGCAACTATGTTGAGTCTCTAGAAGCCTACAATCGCGCCAGTGCGCTGGGTCAAGAGGGCAGTTGATGGAGCATTTCTTACGGGGCTTTTTTGAGATCGATGGCGTCACAGGAGCTTTGCTCATCGATAAAGATGGATTGATCATTGCTAGCGCACTCGATCCAGCACGCGCGGAGATGCATGCCGCGCAGGCCGCCACCGCCTTCGATGGTTGCGCGGCCTATGCGTCCCAGATCTCACCCGGTTCAGCACGTATGGTGACCCTGGAAACAGGAACGCATGCCATCCTCATCGCCGCAGCAGCCGATCTGCTCATAGTCGTCGAAACGAGCGCGAATACGCAACTTGGCCACCTGCGTCTGGAAGCCCGGCGAGTTGCCGCGGCGATCACCAATCATCTACGTGGGTAGCAGAGTGTACCTTGTACGGATAGCCCGTGAAGCCGCTGTGCCTTTAGACCTTGCGGAGGAAAGGGCTTGCGCTGGCTTTTGCCAGAGACTACACGCTGGACCGATAGGCAATCGTGTGGTACCCTGATTGGGAAGTCCGGAGAAAACCGAATGGTCCGGCGCCTAGGCGCAAGCCGAAGCAAGACCATCCTCACGGATCGGTGGGACTTCAAGCATACCTCCTTGCTGTACGGTCGGGCAGACCGGAACAGCCTGGTCTTGCACCAGGGAAACGCTTGGGGAGAGAGGGGCGGCTGGCATCGGGGTGTGAGTTCCGATGGTAGGCCCACTGGTTGAACCAAGAATCCGCCACGGCTTCAACCTGTGCGGAGTGTCAAAGCATACAATAGCAGTAGGCTGGCTTTTGCCACACTCTGCTTCCTCATGAGGAAGCAATGTAGACTGCAAATCACGAAGGAGCACATTCGCATGCGCGAGCGCACGCTGATTATTGTCAAACCCGATGGCGTGGAGCGGGGCCTCAGTGACCAGATCCTTGAACGGTTTACTGCCAACGGCTTCACAGTGGTGCAACGTAAAGAGATGACCATCCCGCGTTCCCTGGCAGAGCAACACTACGCTGAGCATGTTAACAAGCCATTCTTTCCCAGTGTGGTCAATTATATGACTTCTGGTCCAGTCGTCGTCGCCATTCTGGAAGGTGAGGATGCGGTCGCGCGGGCACGCGCCTTGATGGGTCCAACCGATCCCGCAAAGGCGACACCGGGTACGATCCGCGGCGATTTTGGGGAATCCATCGATCGCAACACCATTCATGGGTCAGACTCCGCAGAGTCCGCTCAAAGGGAGATACATCTTTTCTTTGGTGAGAACCCCAACTGATCTCATCGCTGGGCGGCGCACGAGGTCACGTCGCCTAGCGTTCATTCGCGGGTTGTGAAGATGATTCCGCCTGTGGGGGGCGCTTGGATTGGTTGGTCTTGCTCTGGACCAGGCGCCAGCAGTGAGTGGGGCTGTGCAAACATTGTTCTTGCTCTTCGTGTGACGTTGGAGGCGTATTGAGACAACAATACACTTGATAGAGGGGCTCACCCGCACGCGTATCACTATCGGCGGGCCAGCGTACGCGATAATTTGGACATCCCGTACGGTAAGTGCGCCAATCCAAGCTGGTGCGTGGGTCGTTGCGCAGGCCTTCTGTCATGATTGTCATAGCTCCTTGATCGGCCAACATCACTGTCGGCGTCGTAGCAATCCCCACCTGGATAACGACCTGAACACCGATAAGCGTATTATAACACAACTTATAGCAAGGCATCGCGTACCGAACGGCTCGTTAGATGGGCTGTTCGCTTCATGTCGCAGACAGAAAGCGATCGACAACATGCAACCACCACGCGTATCCCCGCCTGCTGGGGAGCTTCCTCCGTCACCAGTCGTGGAGAGTGAACCAGATATTGCACTATGGACGTGGCGTGATACTCTGGTGGGCACGCTGGCGACCCTCGTCCCCTTAGTGCTGCTGAATCTACTCTTGAGCGGCACGAACGGGGGCGCCGCGACACAGGTGCAGCAATTGAACGCATTCCAGGACACCATCGCCGCAATTGTGCAATTTGTCTTCACGACAGCATTGGAAGCTGTTTTTCTGATTGCTCCGCTCATCTATGCCCTACGTCGGCATGGACAATCAAGGCTACGGAGCTTAGGATTTCGACCGACGAATGCTTGGATGTCGTTGATACAGGTCGTCATGGCCATGGTAGTCACACTGGTCTTCGGATATCTTTATACCTTGATCGCGCAAAAGTTGACTGGCATGGCCCCAACCACAAACCTGGATCAGCTATTGAAAGAAGTACGCCTCGCACCGCGAACTATTCTGGCATCGGGTATCGTCGCGACGCTCTTTGCGCCAATTTTTGAAGAAATCTTCTTTCGCGGTTATTTGCTGCAGGGATTGCGCCTAGTGCTTTCCGATTTTTGGGCGGTTTTCATTTCCGCGGCAGTCTTTGCAATCGTCCATCTGAGTCCTGGTTCGACAATCCTCCTCTTCATCCTGGGACTGATCCTCGGATACCTGCGAGTCACCACGCGCTCTCTCTGGCCAGGAATAGCTTTGCATGCACTGAACAACGCGCTGGGCCTGGTACAGATCATCCTGCTCATCGCATCATCTCATTAAAGAGGTCGTATTCCAATGGAGAAACATAGCATGCCGTCGAGCATTCGCGGCGTCATCTGGGATCTGGATGGCGTCATCATCGACAGTTCTGAACAACACTGGCAGTCCTGGAAAGCCCTGGCAAGTGCGACGAAAGTCCATTTCACACAGGCCGATTTCCAGAAAACTTTTGGAATGCGGAACGCCGATATCATTCCCCAATACTGGCAGATCGAATCTGCTGAAGAAATCGCCCACCTGGCGCACCAGAAGGAAGAGTTGTATCGCGAATTACTGCGTAAAGATGCGCGAGCGTTGCCAGGAGCGCTGGAATTAATGGCAAGCATACAAGCGCAAGGTTGGCGGCAAGCACTGGGTTCTTCAGCACCCATGGAAAATATCCAGATCGTCCTGGACCTGCTGGGTTTGCGTGGATTATTGGATGCCGTTGTCTCCGGCGAAGAGACACCAAATGGCAAACCCGCGCCGGATATTTTTCTGGCCGCGGCACGCGCTCTGAATCTAGCGCCCTACAATTGTGTAGTCATCGAAGACGCCGTTGCGGGGGTCCAGGCGGCGCGGGCGGGCGGAATGCACAGCATCGCGGTCACGAACGGACATCCGAATCGTGAGCTCGAAATCGCCGATCGCGTGGTCGCGTCATTGCGTGATCTGACGTTACGCGACCTGAATGCACTGCTGGGATGAGCGAGGACGGCATCACCAGTCTGAAGTCCCGGACGGAAAGATCTTACCGGGATTCATGATGCCTTGTGGATCAATGGCATCCTTGATGGTTCGCATCAGGGCGATCTGGCGCGCGCCAAGATCGCTCTCCATAAATTCTTTCTTGAGCAAACCAATGCCATGTTCTCCAGAGAGTGTGCCGCCCAGGCTGATAGCCTGCACAAAGATCGCCTCCGCTGCCGCCCGCACTCTGCCCATCTCATCCGCATCCCGACGATCGCAGAGAATGTTGGGGTGGAGGTTGCCATCACCCGCATGGCCATAAACGGGAATCATCAATTGATATTGGAGGGCGATCTCACGGATTGCCTGGATCATCGCGGGAATCTTACTCCGGGGTACAGAGATATCTTCTCCAAGTTTATTAGGACGGCGACGAGCCAAGGCTGGGGCAATGCTCCGCCGCGCGCGCCAGAGGCGCCCTGCCTCCGCATCATCCGCCGCCACCCGTACGGTCGTCGCACCCTCAGCACGACAGATTGCCGCCACCGCTTCCAGGTCTTCGCGCAATGTCGCCAGATGATTCCCATCCACGCTGATCAGCAGCATTGCGGCGCTCTCAAGCGGCAACCCATAGTGAAAGGCTTCCTCGACACAACCGATGGTCAGTTGGTCCATCAACTCAATGCTCGTCGGTAGAATGCCGGTCGCGAGTATCTGCGTGGTCGCGATTCCCGCCGCGCTTACATCAGAAAAATGAGCCGACAGTGTCAGCGTGTAACGAGGCTTAGAGAGCAGACGCAAAGTTGCCTCTGTCACGACTCCCAGCGTCCCTTCCGATCCGACAAAAAGCGAGCGCAGATTGTACCCCGTGACATTCTTGACCATCCGTCCACCCGTCCGGATAATCTCACCATCTGGTAGGACGACCTGGAGAGCCATGACGTAATCACCGGTGACCCCATACTTCAGACAGCGGGCGCCTCCCGAATTTTCGGCGATATTTCCCCCAATTGCGCTGACGCCGAGGCTGGATGGATCAGGGGGATAGAACAGTCCTTGTCGCTCGACCTCGCGTTGTAACTCACCAGTGATGACCCCTGGCTCGACGACTGCAACTTGATCGACGCGATCAATTTCCAGAATTCGACACATACGTACCATGCTGAGGGCGATCCCGCCAAGAGCTGGCAAGGATCCACCCGAGAGTCCACTGGAGGATCCGCGCGGCGTAATAGGGATGCTTTCGCGCGCCGCCACTTTGACAACGCGGGCAACCTGTTGCGCGGTATCCGGGAGGATGACGCAGAGTGGCGCGCGCTCTACCCAGGTGCCATCGACCTCATACGCCAGGCGGTCTTCACGACTCGTTAAGACCGCGTCACGACCAACAATGGCGTGCAACTCAGCGATCAATCTGGGTGCCAATTCATTGTGCGGGCTACCGGGCAGCGAAGATGGTTGCGGGGTAGCAGCTTTTCCCATCGCGGAAGGCCCCCCACCATTGGCAGAGGAAGGTGCGTGATCGAATGGCATCTGTGGTCCTTTCCACCCCGAAGATCGCGATGCGCTCACGATATGGCGACATCCTGAGAAACATCATAGCGTGGCGGGGCTTGAGGGCGCAGTTCGAAAGGATGGCGTCCTTTATATTCCCGCGCGAGACCGCGCTTGCAATCGAAATGGATCATCAGCCAACCTACGAGTTCTTTATCGACAAAGATACCATCCCATGGCTCACCGGGATCATTGGTGATAGGCTGCTTACAGACCAGGCAACTCACCTTGTTTGCCGCTACTGCCTGGCTAAGATATCGCACCAGAAAGATATGGTAGTCAACCAGAGTCATCTCCGCCAGTCTATGCTCCGGATACCCCATTACATCAGGATCCGGGCAGGCATAAACATCGCTTGCGCCAGGACCCAGGAGCATCACGGGGGGCGCCACGATCTCGACAATGTCACCGTGCGCATCGCCTTGAATCAGGTAGCGACAGAGTTGATGCTCCACACACCATGCCAGCATTGCTGGTGTCGTGTGGGCGACGACCTCAGCAAGCAAATCCGCCCGCTCGCGTTCATCTGGCATTGGCAACTGCATGTATAGCAACCAATCATCGTGAAGTCGCATGTGGCACGATTGGCGCGCTCAGATATCGCGGCCCAGCAATGCCATATACCAGGACGCCAAGGCCTGGCACCCAGACAAAGATGCCAAATGCGCTGAAAGCCAGGGCACCCAACCAGACCCAATCTTTCTGGCGAGTGGCTGTCACCAGCGCGAGCACCCAGAAAACCATCACAATCAACAAGCCGATCTGCGCAAACGCGAAGAACGGAGTGAGATTGGTTTTAGTTGAAATGAGGCCGAAGTCGGAAAAGATCAACAGCAACGCAAACAATATTTGCCCAACTGCGCCACCCACCGCGATGTTGGGATAAGCTAGCCGTCCTGGTTCACGGAAGCGGCAATAAGCTACGTACGCAAACGCCGCGATGCTCCCTAATGCAATGATCCAGTTCAGAAGCGCTACCATGTAAACAAGTCCTCCGCATCTCCCCAGGGGCAATGGTTCATGTGGAAAGTATAGCATGAAGGTCGACCTCTAAGATCCCACCATAGTATCAATCTTAGAGATCAAAAAAACACGTTTTCCAGCAATTATCGGGCGGTAAACTATGAGACGAGCAATCAACAGCACAACGCATGTGCACCACCGACCTAAGACGTGAAGCGGCGCCCTGGGTCGTTGGCCTACATAGATTCAACGAAGGCGAACTAACATGCTCTCAATCAGTCAAGCATAGTCCGACATTGGGGGCAAAAACGAGCATCGACAGGCGCATGCGTCGCACATGTTGGACAGATCTTTGGTCTGGGTTGAGTTTCAGCACCGCAGAAAGCACAGAATGGCGCATCTGCAACCAGCGGCCTATCGCAGGTTGTGCAAGTGCCAGCGAGGGGAATATCCACCATGCCCAAATCCGCCTCCAGGCGCGCAGTTTCGAAGGCGATGCGCTGGCGCCGATCGGGATCTCGTCGAAACGCCTCAACAACCAGGTGCCCACAATAATACCACCAAAGCCAGGGGAAGAGGGTCAGCCATGCCAGAATCGCGACGATCCAGCCAATCGGTGACATCCGCGACCAGGGTATCGCGCCACGCAGTGCGAATACTCCTTTGATATCAACACTCAAGGCATACGCCCCTGAAATCAGGACGCCACAAAGCGCGAGCGCGGTCGACGAGAAGAGGACAATACTCGCGGTAATCGGCATGATATGCGCCAATGCAACACTGACAGCCGCCGCCTGTAATCCCAGGTAGAGTGCGTTGATCGTCGCAATTGCCGCAACTTCACCTCGTCCAAATTTGTGAAAACGGCTGCTCCGCCGGGATATGGGTTGCGTTGTCCATGCTACTGGTCGAGAGGTCCTCGTGTTTGTTGGCATCTTTCGCATCGCGAAATTGCCAGCACCGCGAGGCCCGCGGACACTGCTGAGAAAGCCTTCCAGCCAGGTGACTCCCAGATGCGCTGCTCGCACCCAATCATCAGCGGAGTTTGGTGTTCGACCAGAGACACGGCGAGCACTATCACGCTGCCTGCGTTGCGGAGTCTTCACATGCAGATGTACCGCTTCTGGGTCACTGTCCCGACCGAATTGAGCCTGGTCATCATCTGAAAAATGAATGTGGATGCGCATCACATCCCGTTCCTTTCGCACATGCGGGCTGGTCTCCAAGCATATATCACTACTGATAGTGTGCGATATTTCGCCTGATGATGCTAGTGCAACAAGTCACATTACCACCAGGACTAGGCTGAATAGATCGATATTACGCTTGTGATGAAGCTGGTCATGTGTGGATGCAGGTTGGCGCGGCTTGCATCACCGCCCCGCGCAACACAAGCCTATATGAAGAGAAGAATCACAAGGGACAAATCTTGTAAAATTGTCCATTGTGATCCTTCTGATAGGAAGCTGGTCTCTAGGCGCCACGCGCAAAAGTGTTGTTTGGATATAAAGGGAGCGGGCCATCTTCGATGCGGCCGGCAAAGGTCGGCATCATCCCAGTAGCATAGAAATCACCCCGGAGCCGCCCGGTCGACATGTCCACTCCCGCTTCGCGGAAAGCGAAGAGATCTGCAGTCATGATCGCCTCGCCCTCCATCCCTACCACATCCGTAATCTGCGTCACACGGCGACCACCATCGCGCAATCGCGTACAATGTACGATGATATCGATCCCGGTCGCGAGTTGTTGGCGCAATGCTGCAGGCGCGTAGACAGTCCCGGCCATCGCACAGAGCGCCTCCATGCGTTGCAGCGCATCGCGTGGGGTGACGGCATAGATAGTCGTCATAGTGCCATCGTAACCACCATTCATTGCCTGCACCAATGCCAGCGCCTCTGGCCCGCGGCACTCCCCCAGCAGCATCCGATCAGATCGCATACGCAGGGCATTGCGCACAAGTTCTGATGCCGCCACACTCCCCTGGCCATCGGGACCGGGAAGGCGAATTTCTAGCGGGACGATGTGACGTTGATGCAATTGGAGTTCTGAGGTCTCTTCGATTTTGACAATGCGATCGGCATCATCAATTGTACTCGCCAGCGCGTTGAGTAACGTCGTTTTCCCTGATCCAGGGCCGCCACTGATGAGAATATTCAGACGCGCGCTCACGCATTGGCGGAGAAAATCCGCCATATGTAACGAGAGGACGTCCATCCGTACCAACTGTTCCAGAGTAAAGATGCGGCGGACCGATCGGCGTATAGTCAGCGTGGGTCCACTCACCGCGCTGGGTGGCATGACGACATTGATGCGCGTTCCATCAGGGAGGCGCACATCGGCGATCGGATTCCGTGGCGTGAGCAGTGTACTCTGTGGACCGAGGATGCGGTGAATGGTACGGAGCAGATGGTTATCATCTTCGAAATGGACGGGCACTTCGTAGAGCCGTCCTCCTTGCTCCACGTAGGTCATACGCGGACCCGTGACGAGAATTTCCGTAATCGTCTCATCCCGCATCAGCGGATCAAGCGGACCATACCCCAACGTTTCATCGACGATCGCATTCAAGAGGCGTTCACCCTCGGCCGCATCAGGAATGGCATCGATCAAGGCGCGTTCGCGCCGCAAATAATTGCGGGCCAATCGCCGGACCAATTCGACACGGTCGGGAGTGCGTTCTAAGGGAACTTGCTCACCCTGTTCTTCCAGTTGTTTCTCAATCACCATACTCACTGCCAGGCAGATTGGTCGCAATGGATCATCCACAGGGGTATTGACTCGCCCAGAATGGCTTGTCGCAGCTCCATTGGCTGGCTGGCCCATGGGCAGTCCGCTGATAGGACGGCTTGGTAGTGGCTGATTGGACGTTCCAACTGGCTGGTTCACCACTGGATGGACGGGGGTTGATTGAAGATGTTGTCGGGATACCGGTTGTATCGTTGCGAGTGGCTGACTCACGGATGGCGTTTTTCCTGCCACGGCCATGGGTATCGAACCTGGCCGCTGGACATCCATCACCAGGAAATCACTCTGCCCATCGTGCGGCTCGCTGAGCTGCCACTCACCGCGATCTGGCGTGATTGCTGGCGCACTGACGGCCCAGAGGTCTTCCGTCGCGGCGTGCAGTTGTCGTCCAGCGACAGGGTACGGGTCTTCGAGTGGATAGGCAGGCACCACATCGGGAGCTGGCGGCGTGATCGGTTGATCGCTCAACCAGGTATCATTGGGATCATGACGGTTATTCTGCGGCAGCAAGACCGTCGGATTATTGGAGGCATATGGATTGATAGCATCCACCATCTCGGCATGGGGATGGGGAACGTTGTTGGGTCGGAATGGCATGGATCCCTCCACGTGCTGATAACGTCCATCGATCTTTTGCTCACGGAGCATGAAAGCGCGGTGGAGCGAGAGTGAATCTCCCATACCACCTTCTTGTGTTGTCGTCTGATCCCATCATACACAACACGCAAAACCAAAGAAGCAATGAAATGATGGCGGCGATTCATGGTCGGCTACAGGTTGACCCTGTCATTATTGAGACGCGCCCCCCTGGCGAAACAGTGGCTCATGCGAAGGGAAAACCGTCGTTACGTGATAATTACTGAACACCTCGCATAGTGCTGACCTTTGTATTGTTTTTTGCACGTTATAATAATCTGGAAGGTTATTGCCTGTATACTTCCTGTTATCCATAATACATCGTATCTGGAGCGATGTACTACCAGGTTACAATATTACGATTCTCAAAAATTCAGCTCTACTCAACTGCTTGGCTCGGCACCTGTCTTGCAGAAAGGTAGCGCGGGGATTTCCCAATTACATCTGCCGCTGGGAGTGCCGATTCCGGACTGCACATCCTCTTGCAGAAATCAACGCGGACATTTCCCAATTAAACTATCTGTAGCTCAGCTACATCTGAACGCATCTGCAGAACCTAAATCAGTGTACATCATTCAGGAGAGACTTCACGCAGTAAATAACTGCTACAGCAAATGACCAGCAGACTATGGGGATGTCTCTCCGTCCACACCCGGACCACCATTGTGTGCCCGGATCCATTTCAGACATTGAGGTGTAAAGCGAATGACCCGAACAACTGACGAGCACCTGACAGATGATCAGGAGGCGACTACCAGGTCACTATCCCGTCGTACATTATTCCGCCGCACGGTGATCTCTGGTGCTGCGCTTGTGCCACTGAGCGCATTAGCCGTTTTCTCATCGAATCATGCCGCCACCCCCACCGTCATCCATTCTGCGGTGGTGAATCAGGCGCATCAGCAACCAGAACCTGCGCCAAATCATGCACAGTACCATTCTGAGCAGACTGCGGCGTACTTCACCGAGATCATGAACGATGAGAACAGCCATGTGCAATTCCTCCAGAAAGCGTTGAGTAGTTCCGCTCGTCCCAAACCGACCTTTCAGAAGCTCACTCAGACGAATACTAATAGCTTCATCACGCTCTCGCGAACATTCGAGAACGTCGGCGTCGGCGCTTACTTGATGGCGGCACCAGCAATCTCTGATAAAAAATACCTCGCAGCGGCTGGCTCGATTCTGACCATCGAAGCACGCCACGCGGGCTTTCTGGACTCGCTCTCCGGCGTGGCATTGAGCTCAAACGGCGCGTTTGATAAACCTCTCAGTCAGTCAGATATTGTCACTGCGGTAACCCCTTTCATCGCGAGTCTCAACGGCGGCCCGAATCCATCAGGCACGCTGGCAAACGATACGGATATCTTGAATTTCGCCCTCCTACTAGAATTTCTGGAAGCAGAATTCTATAACAACAACGTACCGACGTTGTATGGAACACCTGGAAATGGCTAACTGTTGAGCCTATCCCTACCATCTCTGATCACCACCGGTCGACCGACGGTGGTGATCTTGGTGGGATTACATGTATGCTTCGAACTTTGAGCGCATGATGCCATGGAAAACGAGAACGCACTTCCCATTGCTTACGTCCAGTGCATCATGACAACCGCGTGTGCATGGTGAAGCGGCATAGTTCCGCGAAAGGTAAAAAGGATGCCACGACTCCGTGTGTCATCGTCCCTCAGCCAATTCTTACTCATCATGGTATTCGCGTGTTCAGTCGGACTAGCCATTCCACCGAGTTCAGTGGCACCACCACAAATTCTTGTCAATGTGCCACCTCCCACTATGGTAAGCCAACCATTCATTGATCGCCATGCGCCACTCTATCGCACCTACGCCAGTGCTGATCTGTTACCGTACCTGGCACTACGCCGACAGATCGTACGTGACGATACCGCTGATCGCGTGCTGCTTGCTCAGGTCACCGCGCGGGGAATCATGGATTATGAATATAGTGGTTCGCTGGGCTTGCCAGCAATTGAAGCGCAATGGGCGGCCGCAAAGCAAGCAGCAACACATTTTTCTGAGAATCATACACCTGCGACCTTACAAGCGTGGAATGCTGTCTATAACCGTTTATTACAGGTAGATATGCATTTGCAGGTCTTCGCTGTTCTTCTGCAGGCGATGGTTCTGAATTTCCACGATTCGACCCCGTATAATCAGGTCCACATGACGGATGTGTCGCTCATGCAATATTTCGGCGTCAGTCATCAAAAAGTCATCATTGTCTCGCTCCGAGAACAGACGTTACGCGCCTATGACGATGGCCAACTGGCACTCAGCACCTATGTCACGACAGGACGCCGATCACGACCCTCTCCGCCTGGATTCCTGAATATTCTTGACCGACGTAGCCCGACTATTTTCGTCTCCAGCGAACCCCGCAATTCACCACTCTGGTTCGCGCCAACTGAAATTAATTACGCGCTGCTCTATTATCCCAATGGGGATTGGATTCATGATGCCTGGTGGCGCACCTCCTTTGGGCCAGGTACAAACTTGCCACACTATGATCCGTTAGCGTTCAATGGTGGTTCGCATGGATGCGTCAATCTGCCCCTCCAGCCGATGGCGCAACTCTATGCATGGACACCGCTGGGAACCCCGGTCATTGTCTATTAATCCACCCTCCATTCTTGTGATAAGCCCCAAGCGCGAAACATCTTGAAGCAAAAAGAGATGTGGAAATGCTGGGTCGGTTCATCATGCTTTGAGGCACCTACAGTTGCAGCTACGATAGGCATCACATCGCCACAAGAAACATCCGGCAACCCTATGGTATGCTCTGATCGCAATGATGAGAGGAGAATTCCATGCTCAGTAGCCGAAGATCGCAACGGCGGATGCAATCTGGCCGCGACGATCGATCATCAGGCCTACATCGTGACGCTCAGACTCCCGCGCGACCACCACGCCGTCTCACCCCTGAAGCACGAAAGAAACGGCGCAATGAGATACGCCGACTGATTGGATTACTCCAGCCATATCGCGGCCGACTCATCATCGGCGCGCTGTTGCTAGCGGTGACGAGTGGGTTAGGATTGATTTTTCCCCTGGTGATCCGAAGTCTTTTGAACACAATTTTGCAACAACACGATGCCGCGTTACTGAATAATGTTGCGTTGGCACTGATCGGCGTCTTTGTTTTACAAGCCATCCTGGGCGCCTGGCAGGGCTACTTGCTGACCTCCGTCGGAGAGCGACTCTCGTTCGATCTGCGGACTGGCCTCTTCCGCCACCTGCAACGCTTGCCAATGAGTTTCTTCGATCAGCGACGCACGGGCGAGTTGATGAGCCGTGTCACTAACGACGTGACAGTACTACAGACGTCGCTGACGAGTAACGTCCTGCCGCTGATCTCCCAGATACTCACGTTGCTTGGCAGTTTGGTTATCGCTTTTGCGATTAACTGGCGCATCACCTTGTTTGTACTGGGAGTCGCGCCGCCAGCGGGAATTATCGTTGCCATATTAGGCAGGCAGATACGCCGGACGACCAGGGGAGTACAGGAGGGATTGGGGAGCGCGGGAACGGTGCTTGAGGAGGCTTTGACCGCGCCGCGTGTCGTCAAATCCTTCGCTCGCGAGGGGTATGAAGATCAACGCTTCTCGAGCCGGATGCGCGAATCTTTGCGCCAGGCGCTGCGGCGCGCGCTCGCCCAGGCTTCGCTCGGCCCGCTCATCGGTTTCGTCGGCTTTGGCGCGGTAGTGGCAGTGCTCTGGTTTGGTGGCCATGAGGTCCTGGCAAACCGCTTGACAGCTGGTGATCTCATCGCCTATATTTTCTACCTGGCGCTGGTTATTGGTCCGCTCATCGCCCTGAGCAATGTGTATTCCCAGATTCAGGCAGCTTTAGCGGCGGGAGATCGCGTCTTTGAATTATTAGATGAGCCAGTCGAAGTAGCCCTTGCACAGACCGACGCCCCAAAGATGTCGGCCATCCGTGGCGATGTCACGTTTGATCAGGTCTCGTTTCGCTATCCAGAACGCCCGTCACAAGATCCTGATCAACGCCGCAGCGAAGTGCTCAGCCAGCTGAATTTCCATGCCGCTGCCGGCCAGGTTGTTGCTATCGTGGGGCCTAGCGGCGCGGGAAAGACTACTACACTCAGTCTCTTGTTACGCCTGTATGAGATCGATCATGGGCAGATATTGATCGATGGTGTCGATATCCGTTCGGTCGATATTCAGTCGCTGCGCGAACAGATCGCCGTGGTGCCCCAGGAACCAGTACTCTTTGGCGGAACTATCGCGGAGAATATTCGTTACGGCAAGCTGGAAGCCGATGATACGCTGGTGCGCGCGGCGGCCGCGGCGGCCAACGCTCTGAACTTCATCGAACAGATTCCAGAAGGATTTAACGCGATCGTCGGCGAGCGCGGGGTCATGCTCTCTGCTGGCCAGCGGCAAAGGATCGCCATCGCGCGCGCGCTAATCCGCGATCCACGTATCTTGCTGCTGGATGAAGCGACCGCATCCCTCGATAATGAGTCTGAAGCGCTGGTTCAGGATGCCCTGAATCGCTTGATGCTGGGTCGGACGACGCTCGTTGTCGCGCACCGCTTGACGACCGTGGAACGTGCTGATCAGATCCTGGTATTGGATCATGGAGTAATTGTCGAACGCGGCACCCATGCTGAATTGATAGCATTGGATGGTCTGTATGCCCGGCTCTATACCCGCAATTTCGAGGACCTGGTTGGAACGCCAGCCTATCTGGCAAATATCCAGGCGGGAGCTAAATAGATCAGCTGTCCTGTCACCTGCGTGGACTCTGAACCATCCCGGTCATCCGCCGTCGTACGCACGAGCTTCCAGAAGCAGCCAAATACCGTAAGTTGCCCGGAGGATTTTTGATGAGCGAACCAACGTCACTGCCAACTCGTACCCGGTCCGTCAGTTGGGCGGATCCGCAAATCTTGGTAAACCACGCCGACGCAATGACCGGTATTGAATTTTTGAGCGCCATCCGCGACGGTCAGCTTCCCCCTCCTCCGATCTTCACACTCATGGATTTGACGATCGCGGACATCGCCGAAGGCAAGGTCATCATCCAGACGGTACCCGCCGAATTTCACTATAATACGATTGGCGTCGTCCACGGTGGTCTGGCAGCGACCCTGCTGGATACCGCGATGGCTTGCGCGATTCATGCGACACTCGCGTCGCATGTGGCCTACACCACGCTCGAGCTACATGTCAACTATGTTCGTCCGATGACCGAAGCGACTGGGCCGGTACAAGGCATTGGGGAAGTGCTGCATCGTGGATCGCGCGTGGCGACCGCCGCAGGTCGGATCGTCGATGCCATGGGCAAACTCTATGCGCACGCGACGACAACCTGCATGATCTTCCGCGGCTAACGGGGAGGGAAACCACCACAAATAAGCGAATCACCACAAACCTCATTGCCACCGGCAGCACACTCCAATGCGGATGCGGTATGCTACGAGTGCAGCACTGAGGTGGGGTAACTGCACTCGTAGCATCCACACCAGCAGTGGTGAGCCAGGTGTCGCGCACTTTCGCATGGCCGGTTGATGCCCACACGTGCGATAGAGGACATGATCGGTGCAACGCGCAATCAACGTTACGCGCACCAAAAGGAAGATACACATGGCAAATCCAACAGATAAGCAGAATGCTCCAGATCCAGAATCGATGTTTACGGAACGCTATCTATCAGGTGTGACCCCCTGGGATTCAGGGATCACGCCCCCCGAATTGATGGCATTTCTAGAAGATGCTCAACACAAACCCGGTCGCGCCTTAGACCTGGGGTGCGGCACCGGCACGAACTGCGTGACAATGGCTGAACACGGGTGGCGAGTTTTGGGGGTAGATTTCGCCCAGCCCGCGGTGGACAGAGCGGAGGCTAAAGCACATGAACACCTCACGGCGATCGCGTCGCGCGGCGGTAGCACGCATTTCCTCCGCGCCGACGTCACCACACTTGATCCACCACCTGCGGATGCGCGCTTTGACCTCATATTCGATCTGGGGTGCCTCAATGGCATTCCAGTAGATCGCCGACCGGCCTATGCTCAAGTTGTCCGGGTAGCGGCTGCCCCTGGTGCGCTGTATATGTTATACGCCCATATGCCGCGAGCCGATGGTAATGGACCACACGGTTGCACAACCGATGAACTGGATGCGCTCTTTGGCGATATTTTCACGCTGGAAAACCGCGTCATCAGTGATGACAACCATGGCGGTCAGGCATCCTGGAATTGGTATCGGGCAGCACGTTGATAGTGTGGTGGCTATCCACGATGCGTGAATGCAATCAAGAATGAACCTGCGTAGCGGAGGAACATGATGGCAAACGTCAGTTTTGGTATCAAAACGGCGCCCCAGATGACAACATACGAGAATATGCTACGCATCTGGGAAGCGGCCGATGCCATTCCCGTGCTCGAACATGCCTGGCTCTTCGATCATTTCGCGCCGATCAGTGGGAATCCCATTGATGGTCCTTGTCTGGAAGGTTGGACGTTATTGGCCGCTTTGGCTGCCCGTACGCAACGCCTGCGGGTAGGGATCATGGTGACAGGCAACACCTATCGCCACCCAGCGGTTCTAGCAAACATGGGAGCCACCATCGATATTCTGTCGAATGGTCGACTTGATTTTGGGATTGGCGCAGGGTGGAATGAGATGGAGCATGACATGTATGGCATTCCACTCTACGCGCCGGGTGAACGCATCCGCCGCATGGGCGAAGCCTGCGAGGTCGTTCGCTTACTCTGGACCCAACCCAAAGCCAATTTCAC
Organism: Ktedonobacteria bacterium; assembly: GCA_027459705.1. Taxonomy (GTDB): domain Bacteria; phylum Chloroflexota; class Ktedonobacteria; order Ktedonobacterales; family JACDGC01; genus DAIDHM01. Next base: position 20,974 of record DAIDHM010000228.1, read on the forward strand.
CGGGAAATATTACCAACTGCACGACGCACTCTGCGAACCCAAGCCGATCCAGAAGCCCTATCCGCCTTTCACCATCGGTGGTAGCGGCGAGCAGTTGACCCTGAAGATGGTAGCACGCTATGCGGACATCTGGAATTTTGTCGGTGGGGATATCGATGTGTTCCATCATAAGATCGCAATCTTACATGAGCATTGTCGTGCGATCGGACGTGACCCCGCTGAGATCCGAATTTCCGTGCAACCAGCGATGGATTACGAACACCTGGATACCTCGCGCGCGAATGTCAAACGCTATATCGATGCTGGTGCCAGCCACGTCATTCTCAACTTCCGGGCACCATACCCAGAGCACATCGTCGAGCGGGTCGTGGATGAGGTAGTCGCCAAGATCTGATCAGAGGTGCAGGCATCATACTGTTACAGACGCAGTGGCACGACGTGCCACTGCGTCTGTATTTAATGGAATGTGCGCGAGGTCAGCAGCATCACCTTAATCCGCTATTGGGTGCGCTGCTCGCCAGAGATCAGCAGTCAGTTCCATTTGACCGAAGTGCTGTGCAAGGTGTTCCACACTGTGCATCAAGCAACGGCGGTTCGTCCGATCACCATTGGGGTGGTGACTCAAAGCCCCAAACCAGTCGGCGTTATGGTCGTGCAGCAATGCCTCTGTCGCGGCAAACCAGGCTTCGAAGCGCTGGCGTATGGCGCTGGCGGTTGTCCCGGCACGGAACTCCGCGTCGCGGTCGCGCGGAATCTGATCGCCACGGACACAGGCCAGAATCCACCATTCGAGCGATGCGACACTATGCACCGCGAGCGCCGCCAGGGTATTCGCCTGGGCAAAATCCGGGCGCCAGTCTAATGCGTCCTGCGGCACAGCGTCCACGATGCGCAGCACGCCCTCCATGTTGCGACGCAGCGCAAAGAGGAATTGCTCACCTTCGGTCAATGGTTCGGGAAGTGGCAATGGCGGTTGCAGACTCGTCATCGCTCAGCCTCCAGCACGATGGTATTGCGTAATACCCCTAGCCGTTCGATCTCCATCTCCACGACGTCGCCGGGCTGCAACCATGGCACATTTTCTGGACCCAACTCGAGAATGCAGCCAGTGCCGACGGTGCCAGATCCAATGACATCGCCTACCCGCAGAGTTACATGCCGCGACGCACGCTCGATCATCTGCGGGAAGGTGAAATAGAGGTCTTTAAAATTGGCTGAGGAGACCTGTCGACCATTGACGCGACCAGAGATCGCGAGATCGTAACGCTCATCTGCTCCATTGCCCAGACGACGATCGCTGATTTCATCAGGGGTGACCAGCCATGGACCCAGTGAAGTGGCGAAATCTTTGCCTTTCGCCGGTCCCAGATTCATCTTCATTTCGTCGCGCTGCAGGTCGCGTGCACTCCAATCATTCATCACCAGATAACCAGCGATATAGTTGGATGCTTCAGCAGCGGGGATATTTCTGCCTTCGCGTCCAATGACCAGCGCGACTTCCAATTCGAAATCCAGTTCACGACTGTCAATCGGATAGGGGACATCAGCTTCCGGACCCTGGATGGCGGATGGGTTCGAGAAGTAGAAGACCGGAAATTGATACCACTCGGGGATCATTCCTACATTGCGTCGTGCCCTGGCGGCCTTTACATGCTGCTCGAAGGCGTAAAAATCGCGGACTGATGGCGGTGTCGGTACGGGAGCGAGCAAATCATTGAGCGTCGCCTGTTGTTTGACTGCCAGGTCAGTCGATGTGTGTTTGAGCGCGTCTTGCAATATTACTTGCGACTCAGATCCCAGACGCAAGAGATCGATCATTGACAGGGGTGTTGGATGTCGTAGCAATGTCGCGGCATCATAGATAGTCCCCTCCTGCCAGACGCCAGCCCAACCCGCACCCTGGCCATTTCGATAGGTCACCAGCTTCATCGCGTTCTTTGCTCCTTTGCGAATGTCCCTCAGCACAAGTGGAGAGAAAACCTCCCCAGGTCTCGCGCAACCGTACCCGACAACGAGCAAACCGAGAAAGAGAAGGATTGCGCGATACTATGGGCACGCGCGTAGTCTACGATCCCTTTTGAAGTGATTGCCACCGAAACAGCCCAACACCCAATAGGAGCTAGATGGAAATGCCAAAAGATCGACAGAAGGCCGCCCAGCCAGCGTCAAGGCCATCGATGCGAGCGCGTTGTAGCCAGACCAGCGATGCACGGAGGAACCGTTCCTGTTCTGCCTGACCATGGTATTGAGCGATGAGCGTTGAGAGAATCTCTTCAGCTTTCGTATCGAGTAATTCGCGGTGTGCGGCCAGGTATTCACGTTGTTCCTGGAACGATGGGGTATTCAGCCAGTCCAATACATGCTGGGGAAGTGCGGGCAGCGGCGGCGTTGTCCCTTCAGACTGATCGAGCATCCCGCGCAAACGCTCCTGAATCTCGCCCAACCGTGGGTCTGAGGCTGAAAGACCAACCAACTCAGCCAGGTACGTCCGGTCTCGCGCGGCACGACGCGCTTGCTCAATGGTGATTTCTTGTTGGTTTGCACCATTCGCCTGCGTGGCATTCGCTTGTTTTTCATGCTCAATCCAGGCCGCGGAAATCCCAAGAGCGATGGCGCTTCGCAGAAATTCCTTGCGTTGACGTATACGTGACGCGTATTGCCGGGCAGATGAATAGAACCCAGCTTCGGCAGATTTCGCCACGCCCTCCAGCAAATCGACCGCCTTTGGTACAAGTAATGAAGTCGCATGAGCTTCCAAATAGGTGCGTGCACTTTCCCATGTCGGTTGGTTAGCAAACTCTAAGACGATACTTAACAGTGGATCAGTGTTAGGCATGGGAAACCTCCTCGTTTCAAACACATATAGCAACGTTCACGCGCGGAAGCCTGTGAGTCTTCAGCAACATCAGTGTATCATATCAGAGCGTCTAGGATCGTGAGCGTGCTCACGTCCTGCTGGTCCTCAGGTTTTTTCAAATTGACCGAAACCGAGCATCGTGGGTGGCAATTCAAAGGGATGCTAATTTGGCAATTAGATCGGGCTTTCGCTCTCTGTTCTTGCACGTCGTGTTTTTATGGCACCTAATTCATGTTGTTACCGATTGTATCGTTGTACGAACAAGCGTAAGCGAAAGTCCTTAGCCTATTGAATTTTACCTAATAATCATTGTCATATGTTTGGAAAGACAGATTGAACTGGTGAGTCAGGAGTCGACCAAACCCAAAAACTTCAATCCCAAGATTCTAGGACTTTTGCAATGTCCTTTACCTCAACTCTAAACGTATTAGTCGTAGGTTGCGAGTGCGCATCAGGGGAAAATATGGTAGACTACTTCGTAGTTCATAGCCGGAGGATACCATGCTGGAAGAGTCGACCAATCCAATCGCGGGCGCCTCATCACATTCAGTCGTCTTCGATCTGAAAGTATTGACGAAATTCAGTGAGCATGGGCCTCAAGCCGTAATTTTAGCGGATACAGGCGCGGCGCAAGTAGTATTACTGGGGATGCGTGCCGGCCAGACCGTGGTGGATGTGCGAAGTCCCACTCAACTGATCGCGCAGGCGATGCGCGGCCGGGCAACCCTACGCATTGCCACAACCGTGCACGCTCTGCGTGCTGGCTTGCTGGCACTGGTTGAAGCCGACACACTTCATACCTTTACCGCGACCACGGATTGCGTACTGTTGCTGACCCTCACACCCAGCCCAGAACAAGAACAACCCGCACACGCGCTCCTTGCCGACCTGATTGCGATAGTTTCACGCGAAACCATGTAGCTTGCATGTCGCGATGATCTATCCGATGACACTCCCCCGGCTCAAGCACGGGGGATTCTTGGTTCAAACCAGCGTGCTTACCAGCCAGGCTTACGCCTGACTGCCAGAGGCCCGTCTGTCCCCAAGCGTTTCTCCATGTTCCATGACATAACCGTTTCCCCGTGCCCCAGGGTACGGAAAGGAAGGATGCGATGAAGTCCGATCACCCGGTAGGGAGATAATGCTTCGGCTTGCGCCTCTCTTCGCCAGACTTCTTTCCTATTCTCCAACCATGCTACTGGAAAGTCAAGGGCCGCGTCCTGCGGAGGGCCGTTTCATCCCCCGCTTGAAAGACCGGGGCTTTCACGGCCCTTTCCTGTAAGTGCCATGCTATGGCACTGTGGCCTGAATCCAGGTCAGGCCACCATTCGTGGTGTGCCAGAGAGTATTGACGATAGGCTGAGTGGGTGCGGAAAACAGCACCCAACCAATGGACTGAGAAATCCAATTCTGTTGCGTCGGATCGCACCAGGGTAAGGTCGAATTGGCGAAGTGCCACGTTTGCCCACTATCCGTCGTCATAGCGAGGTAGGCATTTTGGGCCGCATTGGCGCTGTCATCGACACATTGGGACGTCTGAGGCACGACAACTCCCCAACCATGGGCCATATCAACAAATATTGGTTGGTTGATCGACTTGGTCACGTTAGGTAACGGTGTCCAACTCACCCCCCCATCACTACTCGTATAGATCACCAGCGCTATCGACGGGGGAACATTGGTGATGGATTGCTGGCCAGAGATTGGCAACACGCAGTGCACTTGATCGAAGCATTGCGGTGGATCAACCGCGGCGATGATATGCCCATTGGCGGGGGGCAGCGTTTGCAAAGCCCAATGGAGGCCACCATCTTCGGTCTTCCAAAGATCGAACTGGTTGGCTTGTCCGGTGTAATCTCCGATCTCTTCTCCTATCCAACCACGGAGGGGCGTCACAAAACTCGGACCACCACCCAATGCGCCCGATTGTGGGCCGCCAGGGTCATCGGCCTGAGTCACTTCTGCCCAGGTCGCACCGCCATCCAACGTGCGGTAGAGCGCCATATAGTGATGCCCCAGGCCAGAACCTTCCCCTTCGAAGAGCCAGCCATGGAGTGGGTCGAGAAATGCTAAATGTACCCCTATTGCTTGTCGCTGGAAGGCAATCGGCGTCACTTGCCACGCGAGGCCACCATCCACACTCCGATAGATTGTATAGGTGGCGGGGTTAGCGCCAAATTCGCCGCCACTGATGCAGATCATCCAAACGTGTTGCGCATCGAGCGCGGCAAGGGAACCAATGTTGACTTGAGTTTGCGACGCACAATTCGGCGGCGTTCGGTTTTGCCAGGTCGCGCCGCTATCGGCGGTATACCAAATCGCAGTGCCGGTTGCCACCCAGCCCTGCTGGTTGTCCAGCATCTGCAACGCGACAATTTGATCTGGACCCGGGCCGGTGTTTGGTTGGTTCGTCGCAGTTGGCGGAGGCATCGGTGTGGGGGCAGCGGTCGCTGTGTAGGCTGGCGGATTGGGAAGTGTGGGCGTTTTGATCGCGCTCACCTGGGATTGAGCGCATGCAGTACAGAGGAAGATGAGCATGGCGAACATAGCGATCAGCCAAGAACGCAATCGAATGAATACATGCATCATAGTTCTCCTTCGCAGTTCACCACATTTCATTCACCAGAGCTGCCTACAACGCAGTATACAATAGTGGTCAGGCGGTAGTTTGTACAATCCAAGATTGCGAAAGCCGCGCGGATCAGGCACAATACCAGAGGAGAAAACAAGAGCATGCGCGGAGGTTGAACGGAATGCGTCTACATCATGTACTACGTGGTCTGCTAGGAAGCGGCTTGACACCTCAACTCAGTGGTCCTGCGCCTGAGGCGGTAGAGATTACCGGTATCACCTATGATTCACGCCAGGTTACACCTGGCATGATCTTCGTCGCAGTGCCAGGCCGCAAGCAAGATGGACATGATCACATTCCGTTGGCGCTTGACCACGGAGCTGTCGCGATCGTCGGTACGCGAATGAGCACTGAGCTCGACATACCGACGACGATCGTTTACGTGCGGGTCGCTGATGCCCGACGGGCACTGGGATTGCTAGCGAGTGAACTGGCCGATCACCCATCGCGCCACATGGGTATCATCGGCGTTACCGGAACTGATGGCAAGACGACCACGACGAATCTCATCGCAGCCATCCTGGACGCCGCCGGCCATAAAAGTGGCCTGACCAGCACCGTCGATTTCAAGATCGGCACCGAACGTATCGCGAACGAGACCCGCTTCACCAATCTGGAAGCGCCCGAGCTCCAGCAGTTACTGGCGCGGATGCGAGATGCAGCCGTCGATTATGCCGTCCTGGAGACGACATCCAGCGGTCTGGAACTGGAGCGAATGGCAGGTATTGAGTACGATGTCGCGGTGGTGACCAACATTACCAGCGAACACATCGAGGTCCACGGTACCAAAGCCCGCTATTGGCGAGCGAAGGCCATGCTATTCGATCGCATTGATCCCCACCAGACGAAGATCCCTGGGCCACCTTTTGTCGTCCCCCGCGCGTGCATCTTGAACGCGGATGATGCCTCCTACGCATTTTTAGCGCGCTTCTGTCATGCGCCTATCCTCAGTTATGGTATCGAAAATCCGGGTGCGGATGTGCAGGCCAGTGCACTGGATTTGCGGGCCACCGGCAGCGCTTTCACTGTGACTTTGCCAGATGGTCAGCATTTTCGCGTCGAGATTGCGGGCATGGCGCGCTTCAATGTCGCCAATTGCCTGGCTGCGATTGCCGCAACGTACAGTCAAGGCGTCCCGATCTCCGCGATGATCGAAGCCTTAGAGGCATTCCAGGGAGTACCGGGGCGTATGGAGCGTATCGTCGCTGGTCAAGATTTTGCCGTAATCGTGGACTATGCCCACACCGCTGAAAGCCTGCGCCAGGTTTTGACTGTTCTGCGGCCGCTGACGCGTGGCCGCCTCATTGCGGTCTTCGGCTCTGCCGGAGATCGCGATCGGACAAAGCGACCTGAGATGGGAGCAGTGGGAGCGGAACTCGCCGACTATTGCGTCATCACCGACGAGGATCCACGTACCGAAGACGCCGCGACGATACTACGCGAGATCGCGCGCGGTGCGGAACAAGTCGGCGCGGTTGAAGAGAGAGATTTCGTCTGTCAGGTGGGGCGGCGGGCGGGAATCGCCCGGGCTTTTGGGGCAGCACAGCCGGGTGATACTGTTGTGTTATGCGGCAAAGGCCACGAACAGAGCATCGTCATTGGCACCGAGAAAGTGCCATGGGATGATCGTACGGTAGCGCGCGAGCTCCTTGCCGAGCTCGCGCATGACTGAGAGATCAGCCTGATCTATTGCACGCGTTGCTTATTCTCCAGGCATGCGAAGCAGCCTGATGGTGCAGCAACCATCTACACGTGTTCTATTGCACTGGATGTCTGACCGGGTAGGGTGCGTGGGGTTGGCGGCTTCAGCGCATTGGGTTGTTGATCCACTTCATCCATTGCCTGCTGAAGATAAGGGAGCGCGAACCAGATAATTCCCAAGCCAAAGAGCAAGCCAGTGACGATGCGGAGCGGGATGGTGCTCTCACGCCAACCGAAGAATTGGGTGCCCCCATCGATTGCCATCGGCAGACACAGCAGTATCGCTAGCCGCCAATCCAGCGGCCTGACACGATGCCGTACGCGGCGAAAGACCATGGTGCCAAACCATAAGCCGAAATACAGCGAAAAATTGCGCGAACAGAGCGCCATCTGATGCCCAAAGATGAAGAGTGCGTGCGAGGGGATCTGGTCGCAAATCGCATGATATGTGCGAAAAATCCAGCCCGCCAGTGGCTCTATTCCCAACCAGGCGAGGATGGGCGTCACGATTGCCCCCAGCAGCACGATACCGAGCGACCAATTCATTAATCCCAGCCAATGATCAAGGAGCCAATCAGCGGCAGTTTCGAAGGCCCCCATAACGCCCCGGTTCAGCGATTGCCGCCAATTTGGCAGAGATGCCGACGGTAGACCATTGTTCGACAACATAGCCATGTTGCTCCCCTCAGCGCAGCAGTGCGCGTCGCAATATATGGATCTGCTCGCTTGTGAACCGACCTTCGACGATTTCCACCCCATCGATCACGATGACAGGAATGCGATAGCGATACAGCTCGAATACGTCTGCCTGCTGTAGAATGTCGATTTCTTCGAGCGAGAACTGAACATACCGTTCAGGATGAGCCGCGATATCTTCCAAAACCAATCGAGCATCATCACAGAGATGACACCCCGGTTTACTATACAGCTGGACAGTGTGGTTGATGTTCGCCGCGAACATGACCGATACCTCTCTTCCCCTATATTAGCATGATACGGCACAATATGCTATCATAGACGCGCTTTACGTCATCTGAGGCAGGCAAGAACATAGGCATGGATGGAGGAGTAGGACCATGAGTTCGACGCAGCCCACACCCGCTGATTGGGAAGCGTTGCGCGCTGCCGAAAAGCGGTTACTCGCTTTGAATCCGGTGACCATCACAGCACAGGATCTCACGATTGAGGGCGAACCGATCCATTACCTGGAAACGGGCAATCCCCATCTACCGCCATTGGTGATGCTCCATGGGCGGGGAGGCAGTGCTGCGATGTTTTCTTCGATTTTCGCACTGTTAGCTCCCCATCGACATGTGTATGCGATCGATATGCGAGGATGGGGACTTTCCACGCGCGCGCCATACACTGGCGCCACACCCGCCCAGGCGGTGGCTTGGTGGCGCGATGGCGTCCTCGCCACAATCGATGCTCTCGGCTTGCATCGTTATGATCTGCTGGGCCATTCGCTTGGTGGAATGATCGCCATGGAAGTCGCGTTGGCGCGACCCACCGACATCGATCATCTCATTTTAGAAGATACCGCTGGGTTTCCCGGATCGCTGGGCATTGTGACTCGTGCCTATTTTGCCGCGACGCCCGAGCGACTCGCATCATGGGCACCTCCGTCCGTCTTCAATCGCGTTCTGGAAACATCGGTGATGACCAAAGATCTTACCCCTGGCGCACGCGATGCCGTCCGTGCCTATGTGCGCCAGTTGACCCTTTTTCCTGGAACCTTAGTGAGTGGCGCACGCGCATTCAATATGATCCTGGATCTGCGCGGCTCACATTATGATATCTCTCAGCGCATGGGCGAATTGCAGCCGATGACTCGAGTCATCTGGGGGGCGAAAGATGTGGTCATTCCTTTATCTATCGTCCAGGCGGGCGTACGCTTGATTCCACATGGTGACCTGGTGGTCATCCCGAATGTTGGCCACTCACCTCATCTTGAAGCTCCCGAAGCCTTCGCCCGCAATGTGCTGGCCTTTCTCGCGCGCGGCCCGGAGGTATCTTTAGCCCCCCAGATGGATTAATTGGTTCAACAGGTCATGGTGAAACAAAGCGACTGAGGATGCTTTCTGCGAGACGAATGCTATGGTGGAGCGTTAATATTGATGAGACGCAGAGAAATTGAACAGAGGAGCATGGTGCTTCCGTGAACGAGGATACTTCACCTAAAATACCAATTGTTACCGCTGTGGAGACATCAATTATTCAAGAAGATCAGGAGTCGCAATCCCAACCTGAAGTTCAAACTCCGCTATCTTTGCATGATGATGGGGCTCGACCTGCTGATCAATCTGATGCCTCTCTCAACGTTGTCCACCAATCAGAGCCTGGATCGGCTGGATTGAGTCCACAAACTGCCGTCACAGCTTCCCATACTATCGACCAAACTTCGGGATCCATGCTCGAGGATGACTTTGCTTCAACGGAGTCCATACTCGCAAACGATACCGCTGAACCGCTATATGCAGCGGCAAGCGGCGATATGTCAGGTGATCTGGGAGGATCTTATTCTGAATCACCACCCGCCGACCCACCGGCTATCATCTTTCTGCCATCGACAATCCTGGAAGCGCAGACTGGTGTCTTCAAAGCACTCCGGCCAGACCATGCGATACCTCTCTCATCAACAGCTGACCTACAATCAAACGCCGATCAGATAGTTACCGATCATCTTGCGATGGTGTCGCGACCGGACAGCCATCGAGACCTGGTGGCTGAAGCTACGACCAGCAAAATGCCACGGATCAGCACGCGGAGCATCCATTCGTCACAATCTTCGCTCCCTATGTTGAAATCCGCGCGCGTTATCGGGCTTGCTGTACTGCTCGCTGGCATTGCGTTATTGGGCGAACTCGTCATCGCAAAGGGCGAAATTGCGCGTGGCGTCGCAATTCTGATCTGGTGTCTGATCACGTTCATCGTGACAACGTTCCTGCTCGTACCACGAAGTAAACAATGGCGGCTCGCCTATGCACTCAGCACGCTGGTGCTGCTCATCATCGGGTCTATCATTGGAGCAATTCGCCCGGTTCATGGGGGATCGGGACCAATTTCATTGCCAACGAAGCCGACTCCAACAACGAAAACGAATGCGACCCGCGTACTACATCATGGCACTGCCCACGATTTTGTCTTTTCTACCGATGGCCAGGAGATCGCGATTGGCTCCTCTCAGGGACTGCGACTCTTCAATATCGCTTCAGAATCGACCATCACAGACTTTTTGATTCCCGACCAGTCTGGCGGCTCGTTAACCATCCAGGCTATCGATTGGCAGCCTTTGACTGGTGAACTTGCCGCCAGTTACGCGATAAGCCCCGAACATGGAATACCTGAACTGGGCATCGCGATCTGGTCGAACACGGGCAAGCTTCTCACGCAATTACCCACCGTAGGGTTAGCATCACAGGTCGCCTGGTCTCCAGATGGAACGTATCTGGCTAGCGCCATACCGGCTACGTTACGGTCACCGCTGGCCGCCATCGAGGTCTGGCATACTAAAGATTGGTCACCCGCCCCACCCATCTTTGTCAGCTCCGAGCTCAGCAATTCCGCGCAACTCTTCTCATGGTCACCCGATTCGCATGATATCGTATATCTGGAGGATCCTCATTCGGTGGAGGTTGCGCTGGCTGATTCGCATGCGATTGTGGAGCACTTTGCCGATCCCAATGGCCTCACTGTATTGAATTGGTCACCAAGCAGTCAATTGATTGCCCTGGGTCATAGTGATGGCAAACTCGGCGTATACGATCTTGCTACGCAACAACTGCACATGAGCACAGCGGTCTTACCGGACGCCCTTCAACATCTGAGTTGGTCACCTGCGGATAATTATATTCTCGTCGCCAGCAGTCACGACGTGCGAATTGTAGATAGCAAGTCGTTATTGCCCTCGGCTTTCTTCGATCCTGCTTTATCGTCCTCACCGACTCCCGCTTTGACGCCGGGCGCAACGGTACCCGTCGCGAGCGCCACACCGGGGGTCAATACCCAGATTGCAGCGATCGCCTGGTCACCAAATAATCAATATGTTTCCGCCTTGTATGATGATGGACGATTAGCGCTCTGGCACATTGCCGTTTGAATCGCCCAAATCTCCCGGCTGCGCTGTGATACAATGCCGACGAGAGAAAACGGCGCACGATGGCGCGCGCCGTACAACGGCGAAGTAGCCGGAATGTGGAGCGAAGTGCGATGCAATACGCGGAGAACATCCTGGAGACCATCGGTAACACACCGCTGGTTCGTCTCCATCATATCGTTGGTGATGGCGCGCCTTTGATCCTGGCGAAACTGGAACAATTCAATCCAGGAGGCAGCGTCAAAGATCGCATTGGAGAAGGGCTTATTGCCTCTTGCGAACGATCGGGTCTGCTTAAGCCCGGTGGGACCATCATCGAACCTACCAGCGGCAATACAGGTACCGGGCTGGCGATGGCCGCAGCAATCAAAGGCTATCGATGCATCTTCGTGATGACCGACAAAGTCGCGGAAGAGAAGCGTTCGCTGCTTCGCGCCTATGGCGCGGAAGTCATCATCTGCCCCAGCAGCATACCGGGCGATGAACCGGGCGGCTATCGTGCAGTCGCCAAACAACTCGCGCGCGAGATCCCCAATGCCTGCAGTCCCAACCAATATGATAACGTCGCCAACCCGCGTGCGCATGAATTGACAACCGGACCAGAGATCTGGGACGCGACAGATGGCAAGATTACGCATTTTGTCGCGGGCATTGGCACCGCAGGAACTATCATCGGAACAGCACGCTATTTGAAATCACGGAATCCCAACGTGCGAATTATCGGCGCTGATCCAGTTGGGTCGATCTACTCTGGCGATGAACCGAAGCCCTATAAAGTTGAAGGCATAGGAACCGAAACGTTCCCTGGCAATTTTGACCCATCGCTCGTCGATGCCTATGTGCGCGTTGATGATCGCACGTCATTTTCATTGACCCGACGGCTGGCGCGTGAAGAGGGCATCTTAGCAGGTGGATCATGTGGAACCGCGTTAGGAGCAGCTTTAGAAGTCGCACGCAACGCCAATCCTTCCGATGTCATCGTAGTGCTCTTTCCTGATGGCGGCCGGGGCTATCTTTCGAAAGTGTTCAATGACACCTGGCTCCGCGAAAATGGACTGGCAGATTCCGCGCCAGCGCCAACCTTGCACGATCTGCTGCTCTTCCGCAGCCGCGCGACGCCGCTGCCACTCATCCTGGGGGTCGCGCCACAGGATCCGATCGCGCGGGCGATCGCATTGTTACATGAGTATGGCATCTCGCAGTTGCCGGTCATCGAGCAACAACATGTGGTTGGTAGCGTCACTGAGACCCAATTACTCCAGCGGCTCGCCGGTGGGGAATCGCTGGAAGGCAAACAGGTTGCCGATTGGCAGGGTCCACCCATGGCAACACTGCGCGAGAGTGCCACTGTGCGCGAGGCATATGATCTCTTCCTGGCTGGGCAAACTGCCCTGGCTATCGCCGATCGCAATGGACATGTGCTGGCGGTTGTCTCCAAGAGTGACTTGCTGGAATTCTGGGCTCATGGTACAGCGAATTAGGAGACGATGATTGATGCGGAAATGTGCCTCGTTCGCCGCACGATCTTTCGCGTAAACCAAGGCGGATCAGCCAGACGCCACGTTTGCCAACACGTGCATGCCGCCCAGTGCCATGGAATCCTGTCGAGGAAAGGATCGTAGATGGGCCAGATAACGCCCACTCCACCGTTAGGTACCCCATCGTCCTTTGCCCTGCGCGATCAGATTGTTGCCTGGTTAGGAGAGATTGAAGCGAACCTCCCGCCCCTCGGGGAGAAAGCGAAGCATATTCGCGACCCTTTACATGGCGCAATCGTGCTATCGCCATATGAAATTCGCCTGTTAGATAGCCTGCCGATGCAACGACTGCGCGGCATCCGCCAACTTGGATTGGCCTATCTTACCTTTCCTGGGGCTGGTCATTCGCGCTTCGAGCACGCGCTCGGGGTCCGCTTCGTCGCCAAGCGCATGCTGGATCGCCTCGAGGAGGTGCAGGGACGCGCCTATTCCGCCAATCAGCGTGCAACCGTCCTGGCAGCGGCACTATTACACGATGTCGGACATGGGATTTTTTCCCATGCCATCGAGGGTATTATCGCGCTCAATCCCCATCTCCGCGCGCAGTATGATGCCACCAATGGCACCGCGTTACATGAGCAAGTGGGCGCGGTGTTGATTGAGCATGATCCGATTGCTACATGTCTGCGAACCATGGGCATTGCTCCTACAGTTGTCAGCGCTTTGATCTTGCAACAAGCTGAGGTATTGCTGCGACACGACATTCCGCGCGAACTCTGGGGAATCATCAGTGGTCCGTTAGATGCCGATAAGCTGGACTATTTCGCGCGCGATTCCTATTTCTCTGGTGTCGTCACTTCGGTCGATCCAGAACGTATCATGCAGACACTCAGCATCGGGGAACGCCATCAACTCGCCGTGACCCTGGCTGGGGCGAGCGCTTTGGACAAGATGCTCTATGACCGCGTCCATATGTATGGTGACCTCTATGGCCATCAGAAGATCCTGGCTGCCGAAATGATGGTGCGCGCATTGGTGGAGACAATGCTGCAATCAGGGAGAAAGTCGCGGATCTCGATCCGTGGGCAAGATGGTCGCTCGCTTGGCATTCACTTAGATCGGGTGACGGACTATCTCCGGCTGAGTGATGAAGCTTTTCTCGCAGCACCGGCAAACAACCCGACAGTGGCGGGGATTCAGACGCGATTGTTGCGACGCGATCTGCTCCACCGTGCCTATGCGCTCTCTTATGACGCCGTGAGTGGAGCTACGGAAGAAGCATATCTGGGTGTCTTGCAGCGCATCCGCCGACCTGACACCCTGGCAACATTGCGCCGCGAATTGATAGCGCGCCACCCAGAGATCCCCGCGACCGATCTGTGGTTTGCCGCGACACGCAGTCCAATGATGACCGGAGTCGGTGCCAGCGTGGTTGGTTTGGGTCACCACACCGTACCGACTGGGTCAGCATTTCATGACTGGGATCAGCGTGACGCCATGGGCATTCCGCAACACAGTATCTTGCGTCATTTTGAACTCTATCGCGCCAAGGTTTATTGCTTTGCGCCGCCCGCCGTGGCACAACAGGTTGGCCAGACAGCACGCGCGATCTTGCGCGAGTTTTGGGGTGATCTCACTGTAACCCTTGCTCCCGCTTGAACATACGGATCAGGGACGTGACACCACATCGGTGCCCGGCGCTGATGCGAGATCGTGCACGTTGACTTAGCATGGCGAGCAAGAGGACATAACACAATGCCACTGTCTGGATGGTGATATCACGCCTTATGAAGCAGTTGCATATCTTATGCGGAATCGAGACTACTCTGCCCAATTGCCGCGAGCGGGGTATCAGGCTGTTGAGAAGCTTCGCCTATGCGAGTGATAGGCTCAGATAGTTCGCCGCGCAGGCAGGGATGTAACCGTTCCTGATGGAGCCACCAACCCGCCAGAACCAACAGGATGGGTATGGCCACGACGACTGCAGCCGTCGCCAGCCAATGTAATGAACCTACTACGGCCGAGCAGCCGCTTTGACACCAGAATGCCCGCGCCAGCGCGAAATTCATCCACATCCCCGCACCGGTCGCCACTAGCCAACGCGGCCCGATGCGTTCCTGTCGCATCGCCAGCAACAAGAACAGGAATGGATAGGCGTCGAAGAGATAACGTGCGCCTACTTGTAACCACCCCGTTCCATTCCATAACAACGAGAAGGCGATCAGTACTCCAACGCATGCCCAGAGTGTGCGCCGTAGCCAGCGGTGTGGCCGCTGCGATTGGGGAAAGAGCAATAACAAAAAGAGCGGCGTCGTAAACTCAATGGCAATGCCATTGCCACCGCGCAAGATATCCAGCATCGGCGTCACATCGAACGGATTTTGAAAATGAAATGCCGGTGCATTCAAGAAAGCAACGATCGCATTCGGCCAGATATAGTGCCAGCTCAGCAAACCGTAGTGGATTTGAGGATAGTCCTGCCGCACCTGGATGTCGTAGCCAGTGCTCAGTGGATTGCCAAAAAGTAGTTGATTATGGATCATCCAGATGATGAGCGCACAGACGATCGGCGCTCCGGTGAGCACCAGAGCAAGCCACGGCATATGGCGCAAGCGCCAGCGCGAATCAATGCCAATGGAACGGAGATTTCGCCCCACAAAGAGGTGGCGGGCCAACAATACCAGCGGAAATATAATCGCCAGCACATCCGGCGAGCGCGTCAAAAATACCGCACCAATCCCTGCACTCGCCAACCACCAGCGGGCATTGGTCGCGCCAATGATCATCACAAGCAAGCCTGTGATGGCGAGCGTTTGGGCGGTGAACCAGACGGCTCCCCCTAACGTTAGCCAGAGCGCAATGGTGCCAAAACCATAGGTCACTGCCAACACCACCTGCTCTTGTGGCGTCCGCCTTGCCCACCCTCGACGTCGGAACGCATCCAGCGCAATGTACATCAACGTCACATTGAGAGCGCCGATCGACCAGGTGAAGGGAATATCGCTGAAATGACTCCTCAGCAAGGCGACGAATGGCAGCATGAGGAGCGCAGGCAACGGCGGATAGACAATATAGTGCTGGCCATGCAGGACGATGAGATCGTGTCCTAATGACGCGGGTACTGCCATCTTTCCGTGCAGCCATGCCTCTGCCTGCGCGCCAAAATGATCGGCATAAGATGGGTGCAAAGGATTGATATGAAGCAACCACCCCAATGCGGCCAGGGTCATGAATGACCCGATCCACAGCATAATTGGGAGGCGCAGACGTAAAGTGAGCGGTTCCATCCGATGGTGGTCTCCTTCGCTCCGAAGGTGACGCAGAAGCCGTGCCAGGACTACCAGCAACAATGCGACCTATTCGCTCGATCTCGCCTCGCACAGCAGGGATGCCTCTCACCTCCGCAACACAGAAGAAGGTCGTACCGCGTCCAGCTGACCAGTTTTCGGCATAGACCTCGCTACCATATGCGATATTCTCAGATTGCAGGGCATTGTCTCACGCGGTGGGTGCCGAACGCACGCCAGCACGGTCGAGACGCAAACTCTAAGGATGGATGTACTATGCGCTATCTCGTGACCGGAGGCGCCGGTTTTTTCGGCAGCCAGGTGGTCGATCATCTCCACACACTGGGACACGACATTGTCATCATCGACCGTGTCTATGATGCCCGCCTCGCGACTATCGCGACCTTCGCTCAAGTTGATCTGCGTGATCGTGCGGCGGTAGACCAGGTCTTCGCTCAACTGGGACCATTCGATGGTGTTTTCCACATTGCCGCCATGTTGGCACATGCCATCAAAGATCCGCGCGATCTGGTCGCGTCCAATGTCGCGGGCACGCGCAACCTCGCCGAGAGCGCGGCGCGCCATGGCGTGCCTCACCTGGTCTATACCTCGAGCAATTGTGTCGTCGGCAAACCGTTCAGTCAGCCAGTTCGCGAAGACGATCCGATTAATCCTTTGGAGATCTACGGCGTCAGCAAATTACGGGGCGAAGAAATATTGGCGGAATTTCAGGACCGCATGGCGATTAGTATGATCCGTTGTCCAACCATCATGGGCGGAGGCAGATTAGGTTTGCTCTCGATCCTCTATGAATTTATCCATGAGGGCCGCCATGTCTGGATACTCGGGGATGGATCGAATCGCTATCAATTCATCGCGGTCGTCGACCTGATCGATGCCCTCATGCGCGCTATCGTCCAACCGGGCTTCCATCTCTACAATATCGGTTCAGACGAAGTTCCGACAATGAGCGAGCTCTATGAGGCGGTCATCGCGAGCGCCGGGACGCAGGCACGCGTCGCCAGTCTGCCGCGCGCCCCAGCGGTACTCGCTATGAAGGTGTTACACCGCCTGGGAATGTCGCCACTCGGCCCATATCATTATCAGATGCTGGCAGAGAGCTTCATTTTCGATACAACGCGCATCAAGACTGAACTGGGCTGGCAACCAACAAAGACCAATACACAGATGTTGATCGAAAGTTACCACTGGTATATCGACCATCTGGATGAAGTCTACAACGCTGACGTTCGATCCGCCCATCGTCAACCAGTCAAGCTGCAGGCACTGGCGCTTGTGAAGCGCTTCTCCTGATACACCCAGCATGACGCATGCTACAAGATCACGTTTTCCCTCTGACCTGATCTTGTAACATGCGCGCAATCAAGGTATGGTATGGACGGAAGGCTTTCGCGATCTAAAGTTGGATAAAGGGGGAAAATATTTAGTATGTCTCGTCTCATGTCAGGAGCTATCACTGGCGTCGTTGGCGCCATCCTTCTGGTAGTGCTCTCGATACTCCAGGTGGGTTTCGTAGGAATTTTGGTCGTGCTCATCGTTGGTGTTGTCGCCGGGATTCTCGTCGCAAGGAATCCACGCTTCGCGGGGCGTACGGGTGGTGCGGGAGCAATCGCCGGCTTGATCGCTGGGGCATTCCTGGTGGTTGGTTCAATCATCTCGGCAGTGCTATTCGCTAATTCGCCAGCATCTCAAGGTGCTATTAGTTCGGCGGTTCAAACTGCGCAGGCAACCATCACCGTTGGGAATGGTAATTCTACCCCAGATGTCACCGGCACAATCCAGTCAGCAGCCAACATAGCTAGCGCCTTTCTTGGTTGCTTAGTTGGCTTATTCGCCCTCGGCGTGTCGACCGGGTTGGGCGCGATCTCCGGGGCTATCGCCGGAAGAAATACTCAGCAAGTGGTCGCTGGCTATCCCAATGCTTATCCGGCATACGGGCAACCGCCAGCACCTGGCCAATATCCCCCGCAATATGGCTATCCACCTCAGCCATATTATCCAACAGCTACTCCACCACCAGCACCTGGAGGCTACCCGCCACCACAACCATATTATCCACCCGTGTCGCCACCTCCCGCTCCTGGCGGATACCCGCCACCCACAGAGTATCCTCCGACTTCACCGTCAACTTCGCCATTTGATCCAACAAGGTAGGGTCACGCATGGTATGCGGGCGCGGATCTCCCAATAAAAGATACGCCCGCATATCCCGGCACAGTGGATGAGTAGTGCGGTGCAGCATCGCTATACTGTATGGCAGTGCGGGCTCTATGAGGACTACCGCATTGTTGGTATGTTATAGCGCTGAGGTAGTCAGGTGGAGCAAGAGCGACGCTGAGAAAATCCCTTTTCTGGTCCAAGCCTACCTGGCATCGCCTACCAAAAGATGAAACGTGATGGAATGGTGCGCCGTACAATGCTTAGAGGATGGTGTTATTCTTCGACTGAGCCCACTGTGTGTTTGCTCGAAAGGACTGTACTATGGCGGATCAACCCGGACAGACAGTGACGATCCTCGTCATTGATGATGAACTGGGCATCATCGAATTTGTGCGATCGGGATTGCGGAAAGAGGGCTATCACGTAGAGATCGCCCAAGATGGCCCAACTGGCCTCTCCCGAGCGCGACAACTGCACCCTGATGTTGTCGTGCTGGATGTCATGCTGCCGGGTATCGATGGATTAAATATCTGTCGACAATTGCGCGCAGATCCAAATACGCAGGATTTACCAATTTTGATGATCAGCGCTAAAGAAGGCGTAGATGATCGAGTTCGCGGCCTGGAGATGGGCGCCGACGACTATCTCATCAAGCCCTTTGATTTTGTTGAATTGCTCGCACGCATCCGAGTTATCCTGCGCCGTCAACAACGTCTGGCCCAGGGGGGAGCCAGCGGGCGAATATTACGTTATGAGGATATGATACTGAACGAGGGATCGCGCGAAGTGACGCGAGCCGGTCGCCGTGTGAGTTTGACCGCGACGGAATTCAACCTTCTCCAGCTCTTCATGACGCATCCCAAGCAAGTCCTCAGTCGCCAGATCATTCTGGATCGCGTCTGGGGGTATGATTTTGGCGGAGAGACGAATATCATCGAGGTCTACGTTCGCTATTTGCGTGAGAAACTGGAAGATGATCCGAGCGATCCGCGCATGATTCAAACTGTACGCGGGGTCGGATATACTCTGCGGGGAAAAGATTGACCCTATGACGACAAGCGAGCATTTTACCACCCCCCCGAAGCGTCGCAAGCCATGGTTGCGCTCGTTGCGCTGGCGATTGACGGTGCTCTACGTTGGAATTTTGGCGATAATTTTGACCATCTTGGGTGGTTTTTTGCTCTTCACCGTCCAGCATCTCTTGACCGCGAGCACGGCAACGAACTTTGTCGATTCTGCGCATACCGTTGCGATCACTCGCAATCAAGCATTTCTCAATGATGTCTTTCGTAAGGATGCTGTGGGGGACTGCTCCACGAACTTTGCGGACGCATTTCAGCAAGTATTGAGCGATCCTCTCACTCAGTCTCCGGCACAATTCACTTCCGTATTGCTCCTCGACCGCTATACTGGGGTCGTTCTCTCGCCCACTGCCTCGGCGGGGATCGTGCCACCGGAATTAAATTTTAAAGAGCTTGCCGCGCTGCGTGCCACGGTGGGGAGTACCGATGCCGCATGGATGAATGGCGTGGCGCGTAGCGCAGGCCGAGCCTACCGCGTGAATGTGGGTGGAGTGCCGGGCGGGGTCATCCTGATTGCGTACAATTATCGTGTGGTGACGTCCTGCACTAGCCACGCCTCACGCTTATATCCCGCCGTCCTCATGCTCGAGAGCGACTACTCGCGAACCCTGCAAATTATCACGAGCTTTAAAATTCTGCTCGGTGTTTCCGTAGGACTGCTTTTCGTGTTCGGTCTAGCAGTCGGCATTCCTTTGACCGGAGCAAGCCTGGGGCCGCTCTCACAAGTGACCACCACTGCCCGGCGCCTCGCGGCAGGTGATCTTTCTCAGCGGGTGCAATTGCGCCAGCGCTATGACGAAGTAGGTGAACTGGCGCAGACAGTCGATGAAATGGCACAAGCGCTTGAGGTAGCATTCGATCGACTTCAATCTTCGGAAGAACGGATGCGCGAGTTTATCAGTAATGCCTCGCATGAGTTGCGAACGCCGATTACCGCCATACGCGGTTGCCTGGAAGTATTGGAGCGTAATGGATATGATGATCCGCGCGAGATGGATCGCCTGATTTCGGCCGCCCGACGTGAAGCGGATCGCATGCGGCGCCTTGTGGATGACTTGCTCATGTTAGCCCGATTTGATAATGGGCGTCCACTGGATCTAGATTGGACGAATTTCGCGCAATTGGCGCGGGATACGGTGGAGCAATTGCAGATTATCGCCAGTGAGCGGAACGTAGCGATCGATGCGCCAGATACCATACTGGCATTGGTGGACGCCGATCGCATCAAACAGGTGATTTTAGCGCTGGGTGATAATGCCCTGAAATATGGTCGACAGGATCAAGACGGCTGGGTACACCTGGTGATCCACGCGTCCGAGGCAGCGGTGGTTTTGACGGTATCAGACAATGGTCCAGGCATTGATCCGGCCGATCTTCCGCAGATCTTCAATCGTTTCTTTCGCGCGCGACAGTTAGGCGCGACACAAACCAGCAATGGATCAGGGTTAGGGTTGGCGATTGTGAAGTCAATCATCAATGCGCACGGGGGGACGATCGCGGTAGAGAGTGTACCTGGAATGGGAACAACTTTCACAATTGTATTACCCATTGCTGGCAAGCCAGAGGCAGAAATGAGCCAACGACCCACGAGGCCGCTCGAAGCGTGGTCAAGCGGCGATCTGGCAACGCTCGTCACATCAGAATAGCCCAAATGAGACGAGTGTAGTGGTCTTTTCGCGGTTGTGAACCGGACATTTGGCGGTGGTGAACACCCTCGACTTGCGAACAACAAGGATAGCACACCCCGAATTGTCGACATATTTGCCCTTGCGCACATGTACTAGAATATGATATAGTAAGCACGCAATGGGCACCGCGGGGACCTATCGTATCGGTCAACCAAAGGCCTTATTTCGGGGTGTAGCGCAGGTGGCTAGCGCGCAGCGTTCGGGACGCTGAGGTCGGAGGTTCAA
>DAIDHM010000005.1 GCA_027459705.1 Ktedonobacteria bacterium
CTGTGTGGCGGTCGCGACCGTCCGGGCAGTGGTTCGCAGTGGCCGCTTTGCTGCGCGCTTTGCCTTCTTTCCTCCTCCTACCCGCGCTGCCTTTCACCGTAAGGTCGCTTAAATCTCGCTGACAACTCTTGGATGCACCCCGCAGCAGGCTATTTTACATAGGCCTCGAAACATGTGCTATACTGATAGCATATATCAGGTTTGTGAGCGCTGGTTCGTTGCGCGCGCCTACAGAGAGCCGTGATTTTGCTGCGACACGGTGGCGTCCCCGAACCCCTTCCACTCACAATCAAACCATCGCGTGTTGAACGCTGACGGTTGCCACCGTTATCTGGCATTGAGAGGCTCTTGGAAAGACCGTAAGATCAGCGGTGCTTTTTTGGAGCGAAGTGGGTGGCACCACGACGGTATTGCGCCGTTCGTCCCTTTATGAGGACGGACGGCGCTTTGTGTTTGTGTCGCAGGTTGCGATTTTGAGAGGAGGCGAGCAATGCTCGACCTGGCATTTATCCGAGCGAACCCCGAGGTGGTGAAAACTGCCGCGCAGCAGAAGCGGGTTGCCATCGATATCGATCATCTCCTGGAGGTCGATGCCCGCACTACGGAGTTGCGACGCGCGGTGGAAGCAAACCGCGCTCGTCAGAACCAACTCTCCAAAGCAATCCAGGCGGCGGGGAAAGATAAAGCGGCACGTGAGGCGGCCATTGGCGCGGGGCGCGAAGTCGCCGCGGAGCTGAAAGTGCTTGAGCCCCAACTGCGCGAACTGGAGGCCAAGCTGCAAGATCTCCTGTTACGCGTTCCCAATATACCCGATGCATCGGTACCGGTTGGACGCGATGAGAGCGAGAATGTCGAGATCAAGCGCGTCGGCACGCCGCCTGCGTTCGATTTCGCCCCGCGCGACCACGTCGAGCTCATGACCAGGCTGGGCATGCTGGATCTCGAACGTGGTGTCAGGGTCGCGGGTTCGCGCAGTTATGTCCTGCGCGGCGACGCCGTCCGGCTGGAACTGGCATTACTGCAATTTACGATTGACCTGGTGAGCAAGCGTGGCTTCGAGCCACTGGAAGTCCCCGCGCTGGCGCGCGATTTCGCCTTCATCGGCAATTCACAGTTCCCCAGAGGACGCGAACAGGTCTATGCCTTGCAACATAGCGATGACGCGGATGATCCAGAACTCTTTCTGGTTGGTACTGCCGAAGTCTCGATCACGGGCATGTATAGTGGGGAAGTGCTGGATGCGTCGCAACTGCCCATGAAGTTTGTCGGCGTCTCGCCCTGTTTCCGCAAAGAAGCCGGGACGTATGGCAAAGATACCCGTGGACTGATGCGCGTCCACCAGTTCACCAAAGTTGAGCAATATATTATTTGCCAGAATGATCATGACACCTCCGTGCAGTGGCATGAAGCCTTGCTGGCCAACGCTGAAGCCATCGTCCAGGCACTCGAGCTCCCCTATCATGTCGTGGTCGTCTGTACGGGTGACCTGGGTGATGGGCAAGTCAAGAAATACGATATCGAGTGCTGGGTTCCCAGCGAAGGCACGTATCGCGAGACCCATTCGGATTCTTATTTTCACGACTACCAGGCCCGTCGCGCCAATATCCGCTACCGGGACCACGACGGCAAGCTGCGCTTTGTCCATACCCTGAACAATACCGCCCTCGCGAGTCCGCGGATCATGATCCCGTTGCTCGAGAATCATCAGCGAGCTGATGGCTCAATCGCGATTCCTCCAGCTTTGCGACCCTATCTGGGAGGGCAAAGCGAATTTCGACCAAAAGACCCGGTGTAGCCCCACACTTGAGGGATGAATGCAGAGAAAATACACCGGCCTATAGCGCAGGCCGGTGTATTTTCTATTACACAAACATAACATCAGTATCGTGACCTGGTTCCGGCTTCACTCGTCCGGATATTGGCGGCAAAAGATGCGCGGTCCTACTGCAAGCAGCGCATCGCGGAAACCGGAGCCGGGGGAAGGCAACCACTTGGGGAAGATCAGGAACAGCGAACCAGGGCGGCGCACGCGATGGATGCGTTCATGGGCCACACAGACGGATCAACTTGGCCTGGCGACGCGCCAGCGCATCGCGCTCTTTGCCCTGGCCATTTTCCTGGAATCCTTGACGGAACTCCCCGGCCAACTCATTATCGGCATCTTCGGGCCATTTACGCCACTCGCTAATATGGCATTCCCCGCCCTGAGTTTCGTGCTGCTGGTGTGGGCCATATGGCCAAGCAAAAACCAGGCCTCACCGGCTGCCGGGCGTCTGGCGACCGAAGTGGCGCCGCCACGTGGACGCGTAGGGCCCTGGGTGATGCGTTGGGCGCTGGTTCTCTCGCTGGGGGTTGGGGCGCTGGGCGTCATGCAGGTTGCGCGATCGATCTCGGGCAGTTTTCAGCATCATTACTACACGAACGATGGCACCACCCTCGATCAATGGGCAGCGATCCGTCTGATTCATGGACAGGATCCATACCAGAACAGCAGTTTCATCGCGGCATTACGCGCGCTGGGCCAACTGCCTGCAGCTTCCACTCCCCTGCGCCTGGGGACTTTTGCGGCAAATAGCTGGCTCGAGTATCCCACCGAACTGCAATTGCAAGCATTGGCGGTGGCCGCTCCGACCACTACCAGCAATGGAACCATCGGCAACTACGCGCCAGAATTCGAGGGCCAGGTGAGCTATCCGGCGTTTGCCGTACTCTCATTGGTGCCTTTTGTGGCCATCGGTCTCTCCAGCGTCTTGCTCTCTGCTGTGATCTGTCTGGCACTCTTCGCCTGGGCAGCGTTGCGCGCCGTCGATCCGCGCGCCCGACCCTGGCTGGCATTGCTGATCCTGGCGGATATCCCGATGCTCAACTCGGTGTTGACGGCCTCATTGGATGTCACCGTCATGCTGCTGACCTTCCTGGTCTGGCTCTGGTGGGATCGCCCGTGGCTGGCGACGTTGATGTTAGGGTTGGATCTCGCGACCAAACAACAGGCATGGTTCTTCGCGCTCTTCTTCGTCATCTTCGTATGGCGCCAGGCAGGATGGCGCCCCGCGCTGATCCGTCTGGCTGGCGCGATCGCGATCTTCACGGCGATCAATCTCCCTTTCTTCCTGGTCGATCCACACGCCTGGCTCAGAGGAGTGCTGGCGCCCCTGCAGGATCCCATGTTTCCCATGGGGCGCGGAATTGTGGAATTAGCCGTTGCCCGCTGGATCCCTTTGTGGCCAAATCATGTGTATACCGTCTTAGAACTTGTAGCGTTGCTGCTCGGGCTGCTCTGGTATGCCTGGCGCGGCGCGCGGACGGTCCCAATTCTGGGATTGATGCTCGCGATGTTGCCACTCTGGTTTGCGTGGCGCAGCCTGACGTCCTATTTCGACTTTGTCGCCCTGCCGATGCTGGCGTTGTGGTTGGCCTGGTATTGGCCGAATGCTCACCGTAGCGGACTACCCACCAGAGGAGTCGAAATGAACGGGACCGAAAATTCGCCGACGCCGCCACTGGATTCCCCGCTGGCAGCACCTGGCAGTTCTGTGGAGATTGCCTGATGATTGGTCTCCGTAATTCGCGCGGTATGCCAAAAAGCCGGATGGGCCTGAAGCACGAATCACTCGCCCCGGCTCCCACACAGTCCTGGAGCGGCAAGCTCATGCCATCCATGACGACGGGTGCGCGGACGATCTTCGCGCGTTGGTCTGGGATCACCCTCACCTCCTGGCAAGTGTGGACCGTCTTTGCAATCACCCAGGGCCTTATGCTGCTGAATGTCATTCTCGGTCACCATTACGGCGATCCAGAATTCTATCGTTATGCGGGCGACTTCGCCGTTGGCAAACTCCCGTACCTCACCGTGCCGGTGGAATATCCGCCACTGGCGATGTTCTTCCTGTTGCTCCCCGCCGTTCCCTTGTTGCCGTTTGCGGGCATCGCACCACGTCCTGCGGCATTCACTTACCCACCCCACCTGGACCCGATACGCTATGGCGCTTATGGCATCAGCTTTGCCATCATGATGATCCTCTTCGACATCGTCGCTCTGTTGATCGTCATGCGCTTCGCGCGCCGCTGGACGCCAGGCGACCCCACTGGTCGCTGGAGCGGGGTGGTTTTCGCCCTGTTATTGTTCGCCAGCAATGCGGCCTTACAGAAATTTGATCTGGTTGCGGGTGTGCTCTGTCTCGCGGCTATCCTCTACCTCTTAGAACATCAAGATGGTTGGGCCTGGGCAATGTTGGCATTTGGGACGATGGTCAAGGGGTATCCGATCTTGTTGGCGCCGCTCTTCCTCGTCTGGCGCTTGCCGCAACTCATCGCGGACTGGCGCGTGCTTCGCCGGGCGTTCGTTGGTGGGGCGGTGGCATCGTTGGCTTCGTTGGGACCGGTGATCATTGCCACTGGCATCTCCCCCATTCTCCACAGCATCCTCTACCATGCGGATCGCGGAACGGAGATCGAGAGTCTTTATGGCTCGGTGATGCTGGCGACCGCCTGGATTCCCGCCTTGCATACCGTCTCGTATTTCAATCCAGCCGACCTCTCGCGCGATATCACTTCCAGTTTAGAGCCCGCGCTGGCGTCGCTGACCATGCCGATCTTGATCCTGGGGTCGTTGGCGCTCTACGCGACCCTGTGGTGGCGGCTGCGCAAAAAACCTGGTCGGTCACTGCGACGCGAATACATCGAGCAGACCGGCAATATTGGTCCCGCTCTCTACCTCCTGCATGCGGCAGCGGCGGTCATCATGCTCTTTTTGCTGGCATTCAGAGCGCTCCCCGCTCACTATCTGCTGGGTATCATCCCGCTGGCGGCGGTCATTCGCTTCCCCGGGCGAGGCCAGTGGATCTGGCTGACACTGTTGGTCAGTGCGATGATTTTTGGCCAGGTGGTCGTGTCCTTCTGGTCAGGACTGCTCATCTTACAAGCGGTCCCGTCATTGCTGATGATTGTGCGTAATATTATTATGGTCGCCACATTCATTGTGTTGCTCTGTGTCCGCATCCTCCCGTATGCGCATATGGAAGAGCGCCCGTAGGCCGCTGAGGCAGCATTGCCGGGTCCCCGCTGGGCGTGACCGCGGAAATTGCGGAAATCCGGGAAATCGCTGGCTGAAAAAAACGCAGCACCCGCACGGCGCATTGGCGACAATCAGATAGCACAGGAGGGCATAATCCATGCTCAATTTCACTGAGATTCAGAAGATTCTTCCCCATCGCTATCCTTTCTTGCTGGTTGATCGCGTCCTGGAGATAGATGACCAGCACATTGTCGGCCTCAAACAGGTCTCTGGCAATGAGCCATTCTTTCAGGGCCATTTCCCTGGTTATCCCGTCATGCCCGGTGTCTTGATTGTCGAGGCGCTGGCGCAACTCGGCGCGGTCATGCTGTTGCAAAAGCCAGAATTTGCCGGTCGGATTGCTTTCCTGACAGGCTTGGATGGTTGGCGTTTCCGCCGCCAGGTCGTCCCCGGTGACACTCTTACCCTGGAGATGACCAATCTGCAATTGCGGGCGAGTTTCGGCAAAGGCAAAGCTAAAGCGACCGTCGATGGTGAATTAGCGGCCAGCGGCGAGGTGCTCTTCGCGCTCGGCCCTGCCAACGCCACACCATAATGCCCATCATCGCAACCGACACCACTCCCCCAGCGCCGTCCGATCTGGATGTGCTCCAGACTGGCTCTGGCTTCGGCCCGGGCTATGATGGGCCACCCGGACTGATGGCGGCCGAACGACGCCAAATCACCCGCCGAGCCAAAGGAATGCTCCAGCGTGGCATCCGCGCGGCGTTGGGCATTGTTGGTTTCTTGACCTCGCGTCATTTTTCGCCACTGATGATGGGTCGCTGGCAGTGGACCGGTAAGGGATCTGCCGCCTTCCGGCGGCAACGGACCATCCAGGCACCGCGACGTATCCTGCTGATCCGCACCGATTTGCTCGGAGATCTGGTGCTGACCCTCCCCGCCGTGGCGATCGTGCGTGCGGCCTATCCTGATGCCCAACTGGACTTGCTGGTCCAGCCATCAACCGCGGGTATTTTGCGCGAACAGCCTGGTATCGATCGCGTCCTGCTCTGCGATCCCGATGGCTGGTTCAGTACGCTCGGCAAGGCAGAGACCCGCGCCAAACTCCGCGCCCTCATCCATGATCTGCGCGCGGCGCGCTATGACCTGGCGATCAGTGTCTGTGGTGATTGGGGCAGCATCCTGGCACGACTGAGTGGCGCGCGCATCCGGGTCGGCTATGCGGGCGAAGCATTCGCGCATCTGCTCACTGATCCGCTGCCCGGCGCGCGCTACCAGGTGCATCAGCATGAGACAGCGTATGTCCGCGCCATCGCCCTGCACGCCGTGCGTCACAGTGCGGGCTATGCCGCAATCATCGACAGACTCGACCAGGAAGACCACGCGGATCGCGAAGGGTTGCCGATTGAGCAGCGTCGCGGTCTTTTTTTGCCCAAGTTGAGCGTTCTGCCAGCGGCGATGGACGCGGTGGCGCAACTACTGGCGGAGGTCGGTATCGGCGCGGATCAACCTATCATCGCGCTGCACGCCGGGTCGCGCAATGGCGAAGCGAAGCGTTGGCCACTGCCCTACTGGGCAAGGCTGGCCGCCGGGCTGCTGGCGGGCGCCACAACCACGACTGACAATGGGCCTGCCGCGCCACCCGCAATCATCCTGATTGGCGCGGCAGGGGACACGCCGCTGGCGCGCGATGTGGTGCGGCGCATGCGCTCTACCTCCGGCATCTATGACCTGACAGGTCGGACGAACCTGCCGCAATTGGCGGCATTGTTGGCGCGTTGCGCGGTGGTGGTGACAGGCGACAGCGGCCCATTGCACATCGCGGAGGCGGTCGGGACGCCGGTCGTCGCCATCCACGGCCCAACCGATCCACTCCAGAGTGGGCCATGCCACACCGCATCGATCGCAGTGCGCCGCGATCTGTGGTGCTCACCCTGCTATGATTCGCGAGCAACGGCAGACTGCGCTTTCTTCAATCCGATCTGCATGAAACATCTGACGCCACCCACCGTCTATGCCGCCGTCCAAAGACAATTACCAGGCTGGTTTCAGGATGGCAATGTTGGCGTACAATGATGATGCGCGACCCCAGAGGGGGCCTTTAGCTGGTGGCACACAATCATTGAGGAGCGACGCATGCGCGCGGAAATCTTGAGCATTGGTACCGAGATCTTGCTCGGTCATATCACCGACACGAACGCCCCCTATCTGGCACGTCATCTCGCCGAGATGGGCCTTGACCTTTTCTACGTCTCGCAGGTCGGCGATAATCGCGGCCGCGTCACCGAGACCCTTCGCCGCGCCTGGGAGCGGGCCGAGGTCATCGTCACGACTGGCGGCCTCGGCCCCACCGAAGACGATGTGACGCGCGAAGCGATCAGCGATCTGATCGGTGAACCCCCAACAGTTGATGCTGCCAATTTAGAGCAATTGCGGGCTTTTTTTTCGCAACGTGGCATCGCGATGCCTGAGCGTAATGTCAAACAGGCCTGGACAACACCATCAACGACGACCCTCCCAAATCCTCGGGGCACGGCTCCTGGCTGGTTTGTCAGACGCGACGGCCATGTCATCATCGCCATGCCCGGCGTCCCACGCGAGATGGAGCGGATGTGGGAAGAGGAAGCCATGCCCAGATTGATGGCGGTTGCTGGCCAGACGCTGGTAACGCGCATCTTGCGCGTGATTGGGCTGGGTGAGTCCACTGTCGAAGAGCGGGTCAGCGATCTGATCCATATGACCAACCCAACGCTGGCGACGTATGCCAAGATCGACGCGGTGGATCTGCGTATCTCCGCCAAAGCTGCCACGCGCGCCGAGGCCGAGGCTATGCTGCTGCCAGTGGAGGCGCTGGCCCGCCAGCGGATGACCGATCCCGATGGTACCAACTACGTCTTTGGTGAGGACAAGATCACCCTCGCTGCCGTCATCGGGCAGCATCTCCTCCGGCTGCACTGGCAACTGGCGGCGCTGGAGTCGTGCACGGGTGGTCTCTTTGCCAGTATGTTGACCGACGCCCCGGGCAGTTCCGCCTATTTCCGTGGTGGGGTCGTCACCTATGCAACCGATCTCAAGGAGGCGCAGGGTGTGCCACCTGAGATTATCGAGCGCGACGGGGTCATCAGCGACGCGACAGCGCTGGCGATGGCTCAGGCGGCACGTGATCGACTGCAGGCCCAGGTGGGGGTCGGCATCACCGGCGTTGCTGGTCCCGATACCCAGGATGGCAAGCCGGTCGGCGAAATTCATATCGCCGTGATCACCCCCGTCGGTCAGCGTGTGCTCACGGCTCAGATCGGCAACCTGGAGCGGGGCGAAGTGAAACGCCGCGCGGTCCGCTCCGCTCTGACGTTGCTCTGGCAGACGCTGAGCACGACGATGGCAGCAGAAGCATAAAGGAGCGGGACTATGCCAGTGCCGGAATTTTGCGAACGTTGCGCGGGGTCACCTCCGGCAGGTTTGCTGCACGGCGTCGAACTCTTCAACCAGCGCGACTATTTCGCGTGTCATGAGGTGCTCGAGGCGGTCTGGAATGCTGAGCCACACGCGATCCGCACGGTCTATAAAGGGATCTTGCAGGTGGGGGTCGGCTGCTATCATCTGTTGCGCGGCAATTATATTGGCGCGACCAAGAAGCTGCAGAGCGGCGCGGATTATCTGGTGCCCTATGCGCCGGTCTGTCTGAGTGTTGATATAGGCGGGCTGATCGCGGACGCGCGCCATCTGCTGCGCGCTGTCGAGGTGGCAGGTCCGGCGGGTACGGCGCTGGTCGATCGGGAGTTACTACCGACCATTCGCTTTGATGTGCAAGCGGACGGCAATGGTTTGACATGAGCGTGGCGGTTCTCCATCGGTCAGCAGGCGCGCGTCAACTGACGAATGGAACGCGAGGCGTGGCGGATGCCTCCTGAAAGCGTACCGAAGTGCCCGCTCAACTTTCCAGCAACGCCTGATCTGCTGGCGATCGTTGCGCTGGCGTCACTGTGCGAACCCCATCTATCCGCCAGAGAACGCGGATGGTCAGCGCTACAAGGAGGAGATTGCGGGCCGCCACAATCAGCAAAAAGTGATTGACCAGGTCGTTAGTAACATGGTGGACAAACGGATAGGTGAAGATGTCGGCCAGCGTGAGGAGCATCACCGCCATCCACCCCGCGTCAAAACCATAGGTGAGGGCGACGAATGGAATGAGCCAGATCAGATATTGCGGGCTGAAGACCGCATTGGTCAGCACCAGGACACAGAGGGTCACCAGGAACGCCGCACGCAATGGCGGCCGACACCGCCATACCCACACGTAGACCCCCACGACACCGACGACCATAGTGGGTACCGCGAGATGGGCCAGGTGGTAGCTGAGTGTGCCACCCCAGTTATTCGAGCCGAATGACCAGAGGTAAGGCGCCGGCACCCCAAACAGCCGCGCGCCAGCAATGGCCAATGACCAGGTAGATTCGATCTGGGTGGGGCGACCGGCGGCATAGAGCAGTGAGGTGAATGCTCGCTGTGGGTCGAGCCAGGTAGCGCTGGCGAAGATCACCACCAGCAGCGATTCGAAGACGGCGAATCCCAGCGCGATATCGCGTAGCGCCCGTCGCCCTGCCAGTGAGCTACGGGATGGTTCACCGTCCGTGGAACTGCTCGAGCGCGGATGAGATACTGCGCGCCATTGGGTCAACATAATCAACGGCACCAGGAAGATGGGATATATTTTGAGCAACATACCGATAGCCAGCAACGCGTAACTCAGGAGATAGCGCTGTCGCTGCGCGGCAAAGTAGGCCGCCAGAGTGACGAACGCAGGCACGATATCGAAGCGCGCCAGGCTCATGGGCGCCAGCCCCACCAGCAGGTAACACATGGACGCCCACGCCTGGCGCCGCGATGCGAGACTCGCGGTCAGGCTGTACGTGGCAAGGACGAAGAGTATCATCCAGCAGGTAAACGTCGTTCCGGGATCCATAAGCGGCGGCGCCAGCGCCAGGCTGAAGATCAGGAGCGCCAGCGGCGGATATTCGATCGGTAGGTGCTGGAAGGCCAGCGGTCCCACCCAAAATTGGCGCGCGTAGAAGACATATTCGCGGACATCATTGCCGCCCGAGCGCCAGACGAAGATGCTCAGCCCGGCAACAATGAACGCGCCAATCAGAAGCGCGACCAGATCCGCTGGATAGAGGGTCCATCCCCAGCGTTGCCAGCGGCGCGCGCCAAACTCGACGATCGCGGGGTAGCGCATGCGTGTTGCTCCTGCCACCTTCATCCTCCCCAGCATTGCTTCGCACGTGCCTCGCCAACCTGTTGCATAGCTGGACGGCTGGTTGTGCCAGGTATTGGCCAGAACCGCGTATGCGCGGCATGCTACAATGCATTAAGTAGCAAGATGCCCCCGTGCAACGCGCGGTGGCGACCCCGAAGAAGGATGGCTGAACAAGTTCATGCGACCGGTCATTGGCATTACCAGTTATGCAAAGTATTTTGGCGAGGAGACCCAAACGGCCTACTTCGCGGTACGCGAGACGTATCCGCGCGCAATCGCGGCGGCAGGCGGTGCGGCGCTGATTCTTCCACCACTAGCCGATGGCGATCAGATTGCGGCACTGCTGGGCGCCGTGGATGGCTTACTGTTTACGGGGGGGACCGATATCGATCCGGCCCGCTATGGTGTGGATCGCCACCCAGCCACGCAACAGTCCGACACCGAACGCGACGCCAGCGAGATCGCCCTGGTTCATGCCGCTATGGCGCGAGATATCCCTGTACTGGGCATCTGCCGCGGCATGCAGATCATCAATGTCGCGCTGGGCGGCACGCTTTATCAGGATCTGGCAGCGGAGTATGGCGCGGCAC
Source organism: Ktedonobacteria bacterium (assembly GCA_027459705.1). Classification (GTDB taxonomy): domain Bacteria; phylum Chloroflexota; class Ktedonobacteria; order Ktedonobacterales; family JACDGC01; genus DAIDHM01. Next base: position 10,865 of record DAIDHM010000005.1, read on the forward strand.
AATCCCACCCGCATGGTTCGTGGAAATCGCTCGTCCATGACATCCGTATCGCGCCAGACTCACGCCTGGGAGCGATTCTGGGGACGACCCACGCCGTCAATAGCCTGCACCACCAGGCCATCCGTACGACGGGCCGTGGGTTGCGAGTCGTCGCGCAAGCGGAGGATGGGGTACCAGAAGGCCTGGAAGACGATCACCAGCGCCTGTTGGCCGTACAGTTCCACCCCGAAGAGTTGTATGGACACGATGAGGGTGCTCTTGGCCTGTTTGCCGACCTCGTCGCGCGGGCACAGCACTTTCACGCTGAGCGACTGTCCGCAGGCGTGGGACGCTGACCGTATGGTGTCGTCTGATCGATGGGCAGGATCCATATTGCTTGAAATGCCGCTTTCCTCTATACTGTTGGCAACCTTGGTGAAAGGATCCTTGCTACATCAATAGGGGGTGGCATTTATGGATCGACTACCACACGATACCCTGCCCGGCCCCGACGCGTCATTCACCACTTCCTCGCTGGATGATCCCCAGCCATACAGCGTGCGCTCCAGCGGCATGCCAGGACGCATCTCCCGAGCGCCGCGTAAAGGGGCGATCCTGAGTGTCCTGGCACTGTCGCTGGTTGTGGTACTGATCGCCACCACACTACTCCTGCGCGCGATGGACGGCGGAAAGTCGGCTGCCACAGCGAACTCTGAAGTGTACCCTGTGAAGACGCCAACCTCTGGCTATGCCATCACGATTTATCCGACCTATACCCCCGGACCACTACCACCCACCTGGACGCCTGGCGGCCCGGCTGATCCTAATGGCGGCTATAAGAATGGGGTCGATGCGCCGCCACCACAATTCCCTCAGCCTGGCTGGCGCGCGATCGGCCCGGGTTTCGCAACCGGGGCGGCTTTCAGCGTATCGAATCCGCTGATTGGCTACGTCTGTGGGCCAGAACCTTTCCCGAACGGTGCATCCGGCATCCCAACTGCACCAATAGAGATCGCGCGAACGACCGATGGCGGCAAAACGTTTGGCCCTGCCACCGTCCTTGAAGCTTCGCAGGCATGCACCCTCACGGTCGACCCAACGAATCCTGATGATGTCGCGCTGCTGCTTAATTCTTGTATATCTGGCTGCGCGCCCTCTCCACCCGATGATCTCTTCCGTACCTTAGATGGCGGCAAGACGTGGACACAACTGATGGTTCCCGCTGACAGCACCCAGACTCACAGCGGATCTGGCTTCAACAGAGCACTCTTCGCAGGCAGCACGCTCTTTGCGCAAGGGCAGTTATCTTACGATAATGGCACCAATCCCCACACCGTCGCCGCCAGCGTCAATAATGGACCATTGCAATGGGTGGACAGCGCGTTCTTGACAGCCAATCAAATGCCGACGTTGGGATTTGCGTTTGGAGCTACCTGTTATATGGAAGTATATACGTACAATACGCTGACCCCCCAGGGATCATCGCCGCCCTCTGTGAGCTGGTATAGCACGACGAATGGTGGCGTGACCTGGATCGCTTCACAACCTTTCAGTGTTCATGGGGTCGAACTCACGGTGATTGCCAGCGACCCGCAGGCGCACTACTTGGTTGGTGCAGACTACACTAATCCTGGCGTGCAACAAAATTATATCTCAGCAGATAGCGGTAAAACCTGGCAGCCAATGCCGTCAATACCGAATGGATCCTATGCCTTTGTCAACAATATTTTCATAGTGCCGGATGGCACGATTATTTCTCAGGCAAACCTGCCATCCGGAACCACGGGTATTTCTAGCTTAGCCCCAGGTTCAACAACATGGCAAAATATCGCCATGATCGCGGGTGGGCCTGATCTCGTGGCGACGATGTATGATGTGAACGGACATTTGACTGCCATCTGGGCGAATGCTGGTTTCAATGGAATGCACCTTCCGCAACGTGGTCTCCAGGCGCATACTCCTTGATTTCTGTGACAACAGTATGACCGTACATCTGGCAAAATATCAGAAAGCAGGTACAAACCCGGTGCCAATTCGTCACGATCCATCGCACCCAGGCCCCGACGCGTCATTTACCACTTCCTCGCTGGATGATCCCCGGCCACGCGGCGTGCGCTCCAGCGGCATGCCAGGACGAGACCCGCGCCGAGCGCAGCGTCAGAAAAAATCGATCATACTGGCGGCGTTGGGAGGAGCGCTGGTCATAGTCCTGATTGCGACGTTTTATGCCTTACGAGCGACCAGCTCTCCTACCACCATGGTTGCGACCATCCGTCAGGTTCAGCCAACGACAACGTATGCCATCACCCTTTATCCAACCTATACGGCTGGTCCACCTATTACCGTCGCTCCGCCGAACTCGAGCAGTCCCCCACCAACCGTGCCGCAATTTCCACAACCAGGATGGGCCGCGGTCGGACCGGGTTTTGCCAACATAGCCGCCTTCAGCGCTTCGAATCCGCTCATTGGCTATGTCTGTGGACCATCAGCCACTATATATAATTCTGGTGGCTCGAATACTGTCACGATGGAGATCGCCCGGACGACCGATGGCGGCAGAACGTTTGGCCCCGCAACGCAGCTGGAAGCGGCACAAACCTGCAGTACCCTCGCGGTGAATCCCACCAACCCCAATGATGTCATAGCGCTCTTGAATGCTTGTCCCTTATGCTTGCCTGGTCCACCCGAAACGCTGTTTCGCTCACTGGACGGCGGTCGGACCTGGAGCGCACTCGCAGTGCCGCCAGATCCTAATTATCAAGGCCCTGCAGGGTTTGAGACCGCCTTTTACGCCGGAAATGTGTTGTATGCGCAACGCTATGCCACGGCGGGAAATCCCGACCCCACGCTGTCGCATGCGGTGGCGGCGAGCGTGAACGGGGGTCCACTCCAATGGGTTGATGGATCGCTGATGCATGCGACAAATGGTGCGATCACGCTGTATTATGCGGTCGGTGCGACTTGCTTTGTCATGGTAAATGTTCCATCGGTGAATGGAGGGCTACCAGCTCAGATCTGGTATACTTCAACGAATGGGGGAGTCACCTGGACTGTTTCCCAGGGCTTCACCTACAATAAAAATTCTCTTATCATCACAGCGGTGGATCCCACGAACAAATATCTCCTTGGAACTCAGCCGGGGGGTGGGACGGCCATATTTGAGTCCTCAGATGGGGGGCAGACCTGGAATCTCTTGCCAGCCCTACCCGATGGTACGCAAAATGGGGCGGCGCGCATTGCTCCTGATGGAACGATCGTCATGCAGGGTATGTCGACAACCACCCCCTCCACAACCATCTTCCTCCTTGCGCCCGGCGCGAGCACGTGGACTCAGGTGGCGACCCTGGTAGCCAATGATAATCTGGTTACCGTGCTGTATGATGTCAATGGACATGTGACGGCAATCTGGGCCGACGCGGGAAGAGACGCATCGAGTGACATTCTTCAACGCGGGCTGCAGACGCACGCGCCTTGATGTGAGGAAAACCTTGTCGAATTTTGACACCGTGCTTTTTGATCTGGATGGGACGCTCACCGACTCACTGCCAGGCATTATGCGGTCGATCCAGTACGCGCTGGGCAAGATGGGTATCGAAGAAGCGGACGCGGCGCGATTGCGGCGTTTCGTAGGCCCCCCACTGCATATCACCTTCGCCGAGCAGTATGGTATGTCACCAGCAGCCGCGCAGCAAGCCATCGATTATTATCGCGAATATTTTGGCGAGATCGGGATCTTCGAGAACACTGTCTATCCTGGCATATCTGCCTTGTTGGCCGAGGTCACCAGCCAGCACCGCATCGCCCTGGCGACTTCCAAGCCGACGATCTTTGCCGAACGCATCCTGGCGCATTTCGAACTCACTGGCTATTTCTCGGCGATCATCGGCTCCTATCTGGATGGTCGCCGGACCGACAAAGCCGAGGTCATTCGCGACGCACTCCTGGCCATGCCTGGCTACGGTCGGGTGGTGATGGTTGGCGATCGCGCGCATGATGTGTTTGGCGCGCGTGCGAACGGAATCCCGGTCATCGCCGTAGCCTATGGCTACGCCACGCTCGAAGAGCTCCGCGATGCGGCACCCGACGCTATTGCTGACGATGTGCCCCATCTCGCCCGGTTGCTGGCCGCGGGGCTGAATCACGGATCAACCATCAGCGAAGAAATAGAAGATTGAGGTATGTTCCCCTATGTCGAAATCCCTGACGGATGTCGTGGTTGAACAGGATCGCGCTGTCCAGTTCGCAGGTACAGCGGCTATCGTCCTGTTAACCGTCTACATGCTCGGCGCGGCGGTTTCACAGTTCATCTCGCCCTACAATCCGTTGCGCGCCTCGCTCAGCACCTACGCCAATGGGCCGTATGGCTACATTGTCGAGACCGGATTTATCCTCAGTTTCCTCACCTATCCCTTGATGATTTTCGCGCTGGGGCGTACTCTGGCGAGATCGACACAGCGCATCCTCGGCCAGATCGGTTTCGCGATCACCGCGCTGGCAGTCTTGCTCGTCATCTTTTTTCCCTCCAGCACTTTTGTCGATCGCCCTACGGATGGAATACACATCACCAGCGCCTTCATCGCTTTTGCCGTCTTTCCAATCGCGACGATCCTCTTCACGATCGCCTTTGGCCGCGATCCGCGCTGGCAAGCCTTCCAGCGCACCGCCTGGGGCTTTGTGATCGCGAATCTGATTGTCGTGGCGGTCTTCGCCAGCCTGTACATCAGTCATACCACCGGCGAGTGGATTGCCGAAAAGGTTGATGTGGTGATCACTAATGGCTGGGTGATCGCTACCGCGCTCTGGCTGCGGCGACTCGCCAGTTGACCACGTTCAAAAGAAAATACCCAGGGAGGCATCCACGTGCTGTGGATGCCTCCCTGGTGGTATGCGCATCAATGGGCGATAGCCCCGGTTCGTCTACTCCGAACGGAGCGCGACTATCGGATCAAGATTGGCAGCGCGCACAGCGGGATAGAAGCCGAAAAGGATGCCGATGCCAGCAGAGACACCGAACGAAGCAACGATTGCCACATAGCCCGGCACGAATGGCAGCGACGCATACTTGGTGATCCCATAGCCAATCAGCAACCCGAAGAGGATGCCCAGAAGGCCGCCCGCCGCACTCAACGCCAATGATTCGATCAAGAATTGGTTGCGGATATCGCCGCGCCGCGACCCCAGCGCCATCCGGACGCCGATTTCGCGCGTCCGTTCGGTGACTGAGACCAGCATGATGTTCATGATGCCAATGCCGCCCACCACCAGAGAGATTGCCGCGACGCTCACCAGCAAGATGGTGAGGGTTGTAGAGAACGCCTGAGCGGTCTGAACGAATTGGCTGGGATTGCGGACGTTGAAATCATCGGGGCCGCCAGCGGGCAAATGGTGCAGAGATTCTAGTGTCGACGTAATCGCCGCCTGGGTCGCGGTCACATTGGACGGATTATCGACTTTCACCAGAATCTGGCTAACAAATGAGTTATTCTGCAAACGCGTCTGCGCAGCGGTCAACGGGATGTAGACGACATCATCCTGGTTACCAAAACCGCCATTGGCTGCGCCTTTGGCTTGCAAGAGGCCGACGATCGTGAAAGACTGATTGTTGATCAGGACAATCTGGCCAATCGGGTTGGAGCCATCGGGAAAGAGATTCTGGTAGGTGGTCTGGCCGAGGACGGCGACAGCATTACCCTGCGTCTCATCGTTGGCAGTAAAAAACGCGCCCTGTGCCATCTGCCAATCCTGAACGGTCTGCATGTCGGGGTAGACGCCCTGGACACGCGTGCGCCAGTTATTGCTCCCGACGATCAATTGCGCGGTAACCGCCTGGACAGGACTGACAGCAACCACATGCGGCACACTCGCCAGGCCATCGGCGTCGGATTGGGTCAGGGTGGTTCCAGTGCCCGCGCCTTGCGCGGCGCCAAAAGAGGTTGTGTTACCCGGGGTAATGGTCAGCACATCGGTGCCCAGACCAGCGACGCGCTGATTGATCAGCGCGCTGGCGCCCTGGGTGATCGAGACCGCCGCGATGACAGCCGACACGCCGATGATAATACCCAGGGCCGTCAGGAGTGAACGCAGGCGATTAGCCCAGAGTGCCTCAACCGCGCTATTGATATTCGCTCCGATCAGTGGTCCCCGCGTTGGTCTGGCCGCATGGCCACTGCGGGTGGTGGGGCGCTGGGGAGCAGGGGGTGTGCCAGATGGGGGCGCTGGTGTTGTGGTCAACATACTCATGGCGCGTCCTCCCGACGGATCGCTTCGAGGTCATCCAACGCGCGCGGTGGGGTAGCGACGGCGGAGAGCAATTCGGCGGTATCTTCGTCATCCGCTGGCGTTCCCGAGGCTGGTTGGGCACCCATGACGGCTCGCGGTGCATTGGCCGGAGCATTGACAACCTGTTTCATCAACTGCTCGAGTTCCACCCGAGCGCTGCGTGGGTCGGCGACCGGGTGATCCGATATGATCACGCCATCGCGGAACGTGACCTGGCGTTGGGCATAGTTAGCGATATCCGTTTCGTGGGTGACGAGCACCACCGTCATTCCACGTGCATTCAACGTCTGCAGAATCGCCATGATCTCGACACTGGTGCGAGTGTCCAAATTACCGGTCGGCTCATCAGCCAGGATCAGTGAAGGGCGATTCACCAGGGCGCGCGCGATGGCGACACGTTGCTGCTGTCCACCGGATAGTTGCGCGGGCTTGTGGTGCAATCGCGAGCCTAAACCGACCATCTGAAGGGCGGCGCGCGCGCGGCGGTCCTGTTCCGCCACCTGCAACCCGGAATAGATCATGGGGATTTCGACATTCTTCAACGCCGTGGCGCGCCCCATGAGATTGAACCCTTGAAAAATAAAGCCGATGCGCCGATTGCGGATGTCCGCCAGTTGATCAGGAGTAAGCTTGCTGACCAATGCTCCACCTAGCCAGTACTCACCCCCTGAGGGACGATCCAGGCAACCCAGGAGATTCATGAATGTCGATTTGCCGGAACCGGATGGCCCCATGATCGCTACGAATTCCCCGCGTTGAATTTCAAGTGAGACGCCGCGCAGTGCCCGGACCCGCGTCTGACCAAGCAGGTACGTCTTGGTCAGATCACGAACCCTGATGACCGTGGAGGTATTCGTCGAAGGTGTCGTCATCGTTCGCCCCTTATGGATTGGTCGTGGACGCGCCACCTGCCGTGGGCGTCGTACCACAGAGCCGTGCCGCGAGTGCCGCGCCGCCGCCACCAAAGCCACCTGTGCGGCCTGTGCCAGGGCTATTCCCATTGCCAGTGCCAGCGGTGCCATTCCCGTTACCGAAGCTCCGACCACCACCACCGGCACCCGGACCACGTCCACCAAATGGCAGAAGCGAGACGCTGGATCCGCTCGAAGTCGTGGTTGTTGGTCCGCCAGTTCTACCCGTCACTACCTGATCACCAGCGCTCAATCCTTGCAGCACCGCGTACTCCGAGCCGTTCGAGAGACCGAGCACGACGGGCTTCGCGATGAATTTGCCGGTACTGTCGCGTTCGACGACGTAGGCTGGGGTTGGGCTATATTGCGCGACCGTCGTATTGGCCTGAGTAAGTGTACGTGTTGACCCGATCGCGCTGAGTTCCGCGGTCGTGACGGTGCTACAGGAGAGCACATGCACCGTACCAACGGGCGCCGCAGAGAGCGCGAACGTCACCGCGGCGGCGGGCACCGTCACCACACCACTCTCTTCAGCCGTCACGACACTGGTATTCGCGGTCATACCAGGCAATAGCCGCACATTGGCCACCTTCACCGGATCGATATCGACGGTCACAGGATAAGTGACGACGTTCTGTAACGAAGTTCCCAACGGCGAGATGGCGCTGACCTTGCCGGTGAAGGTGCGATTCGTATATGCACTGACGGTGAAGCTCACGGTCTGCCCGAGGGATATCTTACCGATATCCGCTTCATTGACATCCAGAACGACCTGCAACTGCGATAGATCCGCAATCTGAAAGAAGGTCGCGCCGGGTGCGCCCCCGACAACCCCATTGATCGCCGCGACGACACCGCCATGGGGCGCCGTGATGGTCGCGTTACTGAGATTCAACTGCGCAGTCTGAAGCGCGACCTGCGCCGATTGTAACGAAGCCTGCGAAGCCTGAATCTGCGACTGGGTCGTCGAGATCCCTTGCTGCGCGCTGGCCAGGCTCCCCTGCGCGGATTTCAACTGCGCCTGCGCCGTCGCGACCGCCCCCTGCGCATTGCTGACCTGGGCATTCGCGGACGCGACCGCGGAATTATACGCGTCTTGCGCGACCTGCGTGCAATTGGGCGGGGCCGTTGTTCCTTTTGCTGGATTATTGCAGGCGTAGAGTGCGTTCTGCTCATTGTCGTAAGCCTGTTGAATCGACGCCTGAGCTTGCGACTGCGCGTTGGACAGGTTAGTATTGGCATTGTTCAGGCTCACCTGTGCCGCATCCACTGCATTCTGTGCGTTGCTCACCGAAGAGTTTGCCGTATTGATGCTCAATTGCGAAGAATTGTATTGGGCTTGAGCAACATTGTACGCGGCCTGCGCCTGATTGTATGCCTGTTGCAAGGATGTTGGATCCATCTTGGCCAGGACCTGTCCCGTCGCTACCGTCTGACCAACCGCCACATCAATTTCATTGATTTTGCCACCACCTGAATACGCCACATCATACATCCCACTCTGCACCGGACCGGTCGCGGTCACCGCGAGAGTCACGGTACCAGTTCGCAGCGTCGCGAATTGATAGACATATGGGGTAGTTGTGCCATTACGACGGGCAAAGACCAGCCCGGCAACTAATAGGACCACTAAAAGTACCGCCAGGGTCGCGATGGTGCCGGTCCGGCGCCACCAGGGTTGTGGCGGGGGGAGATCCCCGACCTCTTCATCGCCGGTGATGACCGGCAGAAGATCGATTGGCTGGGTTGACAGATCTAACCCACTGTCTCTCTGCATAATTGCTCGCTATTCCTCCACCTCGACCGACTGGGCAGGCGCCCAGCCTCATCCACTCCGCCAGCATACACGATTCCTCGCGATGAACTCACGCGAGTTTTTGTCACTGCATGTAGAATACCGCACTATGCCTGAAATTTCGCTGAACCATACCGAATATTTGGAGAGCGATGTGCAGAGCGGCGGCTGGCCCTTTCGTTCGCTATACCGAAAGTACCAGCCGCCGCTTGACAAGACGCTTTATTCGCCGGTAAATTGAGGTGGACGTTTCGCCAGAAATGCCTGCACGCCCTCGCGATGGTCGCGCGTCGCAAAAGCACGATCCTGTGCCGCGCCTTCCAATTGCAGAGATGTCGCCAGATCCACTTCCGTACTGCGATAGAGCAAGTCTTTGATGAGCCCGTACGTCGTCGTCGGCCCATTGGCAAACCGCGTCGCCAGTTCGCGCACGGTGCTCGCTAGGGCTTCAGCCGCTACACAACGGTTCACCAACCCGATGCGCTCGGCCTCACGGCCGGAGATTTCCTCCGCCAGCAGGGCCAGTTCCAGCGCTTTGCCAATGCCCACCAGCCGTGTCAAAAAATACGGACCGCCGGCGTCAGGGACCAGGGCGATGCGCGCGAAGGCTTCGACGAAACGCGCATCCTCTGCGGCGATGCGCAGATCGCAGGCCAGGGCGAGGTTCGCTGACGCGCCAGCGGCGACCCCATTGATCGCCGCGATGATCGGCTGTGGCGCGGCGCGCATCGCCTGGACGATGCGGTGGTAGCGGGTCAGGTGTTCGCTGATCACAATTGGCTCCGCTTGCTCATAGGCCGCGGCGAAAACCCGCAGATCCTGACCGGAGCCAAAGGCGCGCCCCGCCCCGGTCAGCACCACACAGCGGATCTGGTCGAGTGCATTGGGCAACCCTGTAAAGACCTCGCCCAGTTCGTCGATCATCGTCTCGTTCAGCGCGTTATAGACCTCGGGACGGTGCATCGTGACGGTCAAAACGCGATCCGCGATCGTGGTCCTTAAGGTCTGAAAGTCAGTGCGCATGCGCATCCTCCCCTGATCACCATTGATCCCAGTGCACGATGTTGTCGAGGGGTTGGCGCTTGGCAGCCGCGAAGTCAGTGCCGAGCGTGTAGGCCACCGGGATCATCGCCGCCTGGGTGATCTTCTCAAAGGGAATGCCCAGGATTTCCGCCGTCTCACGTTCTTTGAAGAGGTGGATCGTCGTCCAGACAGTTCCCAGGCTCCGCGCGCGGGCCGCTAGCATGAAGCTCCAGGCAGCGGGTAAGATCGATCCCCAGACTCCTGCCTGTTCCAGGTTTGACGTACCGTCCAGTCGACCGCGGATGCACGGGAAGAGCATGACCGGAACCTCATGCATGTGCTCGGCCAGGTAGTCGGCGGAGGATTTCACCTTCTGTTGCGTCTCCGCCAATTCGGGCTTTTGGAGGGCCTGTGCGACGTATGGCGCGTTCATCTGGGTATAGATCTCGTAGCCCTGGCGATAGAGATCGCCAATTGCCTGGCGTTTCGCGGCGTCAGTAACAACGACGAAGCTCCAGGTCTGGCGATTGCCGCCGGTGGGCGCCTGGACAGCGATCTCCAGGCATTCGCGGATCACTTCGGGTTCGACGGGTCGACTGAAATCCAGTCGCTTGCGGACCGAGCGGGTAGTGGTGAGGAGTTCATCGGGCGAGAGATCGAGCAGCATGCTCTGTTTCCTTTCGCTAACGGTAATGCCTATGAAGCGTGGGCAACGACGCTCCGCATTCCAGTAGAACCATTCTGTGGGGTGACGGACTTCCTCTTGAGAGTCGACTACTGGCATCATACCTGGAAGGTGGCCCTGCTTGCCAGTAGCCATAGCGCCCGTGCCTAATCGCGATCGTGGTGGTACTGTTGGACGCATGAGCCCACTCTCACAGTCGCGTTCCCCGAGTAAAACTCATTTCGTGCCAACGCCAAGTGCTGATCATCCTTCTGCTCTTCCTTCGAGTCCGTCACCAGGGTGAATCGCTCTACCCCATCCCCTGGGTCTTGTTTGCTTGATCGCTCAGACTGCTCCTCATGGGAAATAACAACCTGAGGGATGACAGCCAATGGCCGGTGGCAGCCCGCCTGTGAAATGACTGATGATGACCACGATCAACGGAATGAGTAAAGGGAAAATGATCATAAATTTCCCCATCGGGTGCCCGAAATTCACCGTCCGCCCCAGCCCATAGCGTTTGGGGACGATGACCTCTGGGTCATCGGGGTTATTATAGATGATGCCACCAAGCCAGTAGCGATCATCATCCCGCGAGTAATCGCCAGGGAACAGCCGCTCGGAAGCCGACCGCGCTGGTGAGCGGGTGAAGTTAGTCGTCATCAAGAGTATCAGAAGCAGGGCAATCAGGAGCGTGCCGGTGGCCCATATCAAGAGCGTGGAAGTCATCGGGAGCACCTCCTTTCAGAGTGATCAGAGCTATGATAGCACACTGGATGCATGGGACCTTGAGGGCATGATGGATCTATTCCTGGGCCTATGCATAGACGATGGGAATCAAACGGGGTGAAGAGAAAAAGCACCTCTATAAGAGCTGAGGCAGCTTGTGAATCACCACACGTGTCTGGCTAACTCGCAAGGAGTAATTCGCCACAACCGCTTTTTCAGCCTTCCACGCATGTTAGCCGTATGATTCATCGTCCGTGCGCCGCCAGCCGCTCATAGTCCATCAATGGCAGAGGTGGCTGGCCTCCGAGCGGTGTGGGGTGGATGCCGGGGCCGTGGTAATCGCTGCCCCCCGTTGGGATCAGGTGGAAGGTTCTCGTGAGATCCAGCAGGCGTGTGATGATAGCCTGGTCATATTGGCCATAATAGGTTTCCAGGCCAACCAGACCCACCTCTACCAGGTCGGCCAGAACCCGTTCCAGATCCGGGATGTAGGCAGGGTGGGCCAGAACAGCGACGCCACCACCTTGCTGGATGAGCGCGACAGCCTGCTGGGGTGTGAAGGGGACGCGTGGCACATAACCGGGTTTTCCCCGCGCCAGGTAGGTATCGAAAGCGGCCTGGACCGTATCGACCAGGCCAAGGTCAATCAGCGCCGCCGCGACATGCGGACGTCCTACCGCGCCATCGGCATGACGACGTACTTGCTCCCAGGTGATCGGGATGCCTATCGCCTGTAGTTGCGCGACCATTGACTGGCCGCGCTGGATGCGCTCCTCGCGGCGGCGTCCGAGCATCGCTTGAAAATCTGGATCGCGCCAATTGAGGAAATACCCCAGCACATGGGCTTCACCACCCCCGCCCGCGAGATCGGTATTGATCTCGACACCGGGGATCACCGTGACCCCCAGCGCGTCACCCGCCGCGCTCGCCTGGGCGAGGCCCGCCGTGGTATCGTGATCGGTCAGAGCGATGATCGCCAGCCCAGCATCATGCGCCGCCTGGATCAGCGCGGTGGGTGCTAATAAGCCATCGGATGCGGTCGAATGGGTATGGAGATCGATGCGCATGGGTATTGGTCGTCCTTCTCTCGCAGCATCTGCGCTCATGCAACCTATGGATGCTGTTCGCAGTATCGCACATCTGACAATCCCCGACGGACGCCAGCCAGGGAGCGGCTATAGACAAAACACTGCGCGGTGGGAACATGCCGCGCCCGCGCAAGGCCGACCGACGTTGGTGTATGATACGAGGGTCACACACCTGAATTGCGAGGAACGACATGAGCGATCTGCGTACCCAGGCGCAACAGCAACATCCCATCATCGATGAGACAGCCGCGACCTTCGTCTGGCTAGGCGAGGATCCCCCGCTTCTGATTGGCGATTTTAATAATTATGGCAACAGCGCACCACCGATCGCCCTGGCCGCGACCGCTCCAGGTATCTGGAGTTACCGCCTCCCATTGCCTCACGATGCCTATGTCGAATATGCCTTCATCCGTCCCGGATTCACGACCGTGGAGACCGCAGAGCGCGTCGCCGATCCCCTTAACCCGGAGCGCAAGATCTGGAGCGGATCGCCCATGGGATCGAGCAATCACTGGTTGCGCATGCCCGGCAGCCAGCCATCACCATACGCCACACCATTGGGTAGCACGATTGCCGGGCGACTGACAAAGCATCAAGTCGCGCATCCGCGCTTCGTCGCGGGTGGCCAACGGACTGTGCATCTGTATCAGCCACCGGTCACCGTTCCGGTACCACTGGTGCTGGTATGGGACGGGCAAGACTATCTGGATCGCGGCCAACTGATCGGTTCGCTCGAGAACCTGATGGCGGCGGGACTCGTCCCACCGCTGGCGTTGGCGATGATCAACCATGGCGACCAGGCGCGCTTTCTAGAATACAATTGCAGTGACACGACGCTCGCCTACGTCACCCAGCGCGTCCTGCCGCTGGCGCGCCAGGAGTTGCGACTGGTCGAGACACCAGGCGCGTTTGGGGTGATGGGCGCCTCAATGGGCGGACTGATGTCACTCTACACGGGTATGCGACTGCCCCAGATCTTCGGCAAAGTGCTGTGTGAATCGGGCGCATTCGGGCACCTGCTCGGCGATATGCCATCCGTCGTCGAGGATCTCGTCCGCGCGTTGCCACGGCGCGACCTGCGCATCTGGATGGATGCAGGGACGTTGGAGTGGCTCTACGAACCTAATCTGCACATGTACGCGCTGCTGCGGGAGCGGGGGTATGCGGTCACACAGTCCATCTTCAACGCGGGTCATACATATACCGCCTGGCGGGATAGCTACTGGCGCGGGTTGATCCATCTCTTCGGGCAGCCTTGATGCGTGTCCTGGTAACTGGCGCAACCGGATTGATCGGGCGTCGCCTGGTGGAGCGCTTGCTAGAGCGCGGCGACACGGTCAGCATCCTGGCGCGCGAACCACTGCGCGCGCTGCCGCTCCGCAAGCGTGGCGTCCGTGTCCTCGGCGGCGATATCATCGTGCCGCGGACGTTGCCGCACGCGCTCGCGCAGGTGGAGGTCGTCTACCACGCCGCTGCCCTGGTGCAACTGGGCATTCCCCAACCGGCCCTGCACCAGACGAATGTGGTCGGCACAGCGAATATGTTGGCGGCGGCGCAAGCGGCGGGAACGGAGCGCTTTGTGCTGGTCAGCTCGGTCGCCGCGTATACGCGACCCAGTGGCGCAACGACCGAGGACGCCCCGGTTGGGCCTGGCCATCGACGCGGAACGTATAGCGCCAGCAAGGCGCGGGCAGATATGCTGGCATCGGCGGCGATGGGACAGGGCTCGCTGACGGTGAGTATCGTCCGGCCAGTAGTAGTCTATGACAATGGCCAACGGCCGACCGATGCGCGCACCTGGGTGCGGCGATTGCGTCGGCTACCAATCGTAGGGCTTCCGCATGGCGGCAGTCAGGCATTTGATATCGTGCATGCCGATGATGTCGCCGCCCTGCTCATCCTCTGTGGCACCCTCCCTCAGGCCGCCAACCGTGCTTTCAATGCCAGCGGGGATGAAGGATTGCGGCTACGCGACCTGCTGCGCGACGAGGCTGGCCGTGGCCCGATGATCCTCACACTACCATGGGCGAATGACCCCGCCGCGACTTTCCCGGCGCGGCGCGCGCGAACCGAATTGGGATTCCTGCCGACCCATAGTTGGTTCGGCGATACGCCATCCTCGCTCACCACACCACAAGGCCCAACCGAGTGACCAGGCGGAACGGGCGACTTGATAGTCGCGACACCCACCGCTGCGATGGACACACGACGAACTAGGCTCCAGCGAATGAGACAATCATATCGGTGATGAAACCGAGCATAAAACCCAGCACCAGGCCATACATCACCAGATATGGCGCGTTGGCGCGGCGGGCGACCCCGAGCAGCTCAACTACCACATAGATGATGGCGCCCGCCGCCAGCGCCAGGAAGAATATTGCCAGCAGCGCGGAATGCACCAGCATCCCGAGCGCCGTGCCCAGGAATGTCGGGCCCCCGCCGATCAGTCCCAGCATACCGAGAAACTTCCACGAGATGGTGCGGCCTGTCAGCGGGCCAGCGATGCCGAACCCTTCGGTCATATTGTGCAGCCCAAAGCCAATGATCAGAACCGCAGCCAACTGTATCGCACCCGCAGAGGCCGACTGGCCGATCGCCAGACCCTCGGAGAAATTATGCAGACCGATACCCGTGGCGATGATCAACGCCACCATCTCTGGTGTAAGTTCGCGCACTGGCGCCCCCACAGCGGTGTTGCTGGCCTGCGCGACCGGTTTGACGATGCTCGGCTTGGCGCGGGTGGAATGCGACAACTGCGCGGCGGAAGATGCCAGGGCCAGTGACCGCGGAGCGGGCGCGGGAGTCCCCTGGGCGGGAGCCAGGAAGCCCAGTTTCAGGCGTTCGGTGAACGTGCGGTTGAAGACGACGAGGCCGATCGTCCCAAGCATAAGCCCCACGACCATCACCAGCACTTGCAGCACGACCGCGATAGCGTTAGGAGCGTTGGATGTGTGATGGAGCAAGATGAGGGCAGTGTTGATTGGATCGGCCATGTGCGCGACGACATCATAGAGCAAGAAGACCAGCACGCCAGTGGCCGTCATGCTCAAAAATGTGCGCAGGGCCGGACTGGCATTCTTGATCCGCGCGAATGGCAGACCCAGGAAAATGGTGCTCCCCGCGAAAGCCCCTAGCAGGAGTATAGTTCCGGTCGGCATCTTCTCTCTCGCTTCTCTCATAGTGGCGCCACGCCGGTGAGGGTATATCTCGTGCGCTCTAAACCCGCCATCCGGCAGCGCCTGCCGGAAATTCAGCATTGGCGGGGATGACCCACAGGGCACGCGCGATATGCGACGTGACCAGAATGGTCTTGCCAGCGACCTGGACCGCCCCGCCGTCCTCCGTCTCACCCAACCAGGTAATAGTGGAGCCCGGCGTCAGATCGCGCGCGTGGAGATCCTTGATGATCTCCTCTTCATCCTCAACGACCTCAGAGACGCAGAGGATGCGGACAGGTTCGCCGGTCGTCTCGGGCAGACGGCGCGCGTGCAGGCGAGCCAGGTATCCACGAGGATCATCGACATAGCCCGGAATGGGGTTGCCATGCGGGCAAGTCGTCGGGTGACCCAGCGCGGCGATGACGCGATCCTCAACCGCACCCGAGATGTGATGTTCCAGGCGACAGGCCTCTTCGTGGACTTCATGCCATTGCATGCCCAGCATGTCGGTCAAAAAGCGTTCCGTCAACCGATGGCGACGCAACACATTCTCAGCCATCTCCACCCCGGTGTCTGTCAGCGCGACATGGCGTTGCTGGTCCATCGTGATGTAGCCAGCGCGTTCCAGGCGCTGCAACATCTCCGTCACGGTCGGCGGCTTGACCTTGAATTTCTCCGCCAGGCGCGCGCCGATGACGACCTCGCCTTCCATATCCATGTTGTAGATCGCTTCAAGGTATTCTTCGATCTTGGCGCTGGGTATCGTCATCGCGTCTATCCCTCTCGCTCCGTAGGCGTATATCCGACCGCGACACTCAGATATTAGCATACCCTAACTCAGTCGTCAAGGGAGCCGATCATCGATCGCTGCGCCGCGCTGATGTTTCATCGTTATCGCATCCAGGTCGGCTGTCGACAGAGCTGCTATGGGCAAGGTGCCAGTCCGGTGTCAGCGGAAGCTATTTAGACGGCGTCTGAATGGTCGAGCTCCATCAAATCCTCTTGCAGGAAGCCATCGGTGAGGCCAGCGGCCTCCATGGCATCGACGGCGGCACGATACTCGTGCCAGTTGAGGCGACGGTTCAGCAGAGGATCGTTATGCGCTTTCCACGCTGGAAAGTATTGGTCCATGACACTCACCGGCGTATCAGGACCCAGCTCATCGGCGATCCAGCGCAGCACCTCAGGGGTGCCAGAGATATCGTTGGGCATGACCAGGTGGCGAATGAGAAGGCCGCGGACACCGATGCCATCGGCATCCAGCGTGAGCGGACCGACCTGGCGGTACATTTCGCGCAATGTTTGGCGGTTCGATTCGACATAATGTGGCATCTTGCTGGTGCGTAAGGCCTGCTTATCATCAGCATATTTCGCGTCAGGCAAGTAGATATCGACGACGCCATCCAGCAAGGCCAGGGTCTCCATATTCTCATAGCCCGCGCAGTTATAGACAATCGGTAACCGCAATCCCTGGGCAGCGGCGATGACCAACGCGGTAAGGATCTGCGGGACGTAATGTGTCGGAGTCACGAAGTCCAGATTGTGGACCCGTCGCTTCTGCAAGAAGAGCATCATCTGCGCCAGGCGCGCGGGCGTGACTTGCTGCCCCTTGCCATCCTGGCTGAGCCAGTAATTCTGGCAGTAGGTGCAGCGCGCCTGACAATGCCCGAAGAAGATGGTGCCCGCGCCGCGCGTGCCGCTGATCGGCGGTTCTTCACGACGATGGACGTTCCAGGAACCGACGATGATCTCAGTCGCCGAACGGCAGACAGCGCGCTTCCCGGCCAGACGGTTGACATGGCAATTTTGCGGGCAGATCGTACAGGATTCCAGCATTTCCCAGGCGCGGTCGGCCCGCCGCTGGAGCTCGCCAGATTCCAGTAGATTCAGATAACTTGGATAGAGGGTCCCCACAGTATACCTCTTTCACGCTGCACCCAACACCTCCACGAGCAAGGATTGTAGCAGGTGATTCAGTATACCATCTCGCCGGTCAGCGAGATGGGATGGGGGAAGGTGTGCAGATCCTATCTGGTGAGTTCTACCGCACTGCCTCCTCCGGTGTCACCCTGACCGCCGTGACCACACCCAGGCTGCCGTCGCCCCGCACCACCTGCTCGCCCACCCGTAGCGTCTGCGCCGCCACGAAGCCGCGATCCGCCGTCAGAAACTGGTGCTCCGTCGTGGTGTGCAGCGTCTCGGGCATACCCAGCGCGCTGGGCGGGGGACGCGGCGCGTGGTTGGCCACGACGGCTTCGGTCGCCGTCATATGCGTGTCGCTGGCATCGGTCGTGGGAGCGGGCTGCTTCAGCGGCGCGATGGTCACATCCAGCGCGTTGGTGTCGTGGTGGATGAAGACCTGTTGCACGGTCTTGGCTTACGACCGGCACTGGACCATCCGGTTCCCTGTGGCCGTGTTGTATGCCAGCACCTGGTCGTCGACGTGCCGCAAAAATTTCAACTGTTTACAGGACGAACGTCATAGTTCTCGGCCTGTTCTCCGCGCTATGACGGTTTATTCTCTGATGCTCCCGCAACTCACGTTTCCTGCTGGGCATCATCTGGGGGTAACTGCTGGAGGATTTCCTCCTGCACATCCGCTTCCGCCGCTCTCCCCCGCGATCGCAAGAACGCCGCATAGCTGTTTCGCAGGCTGCGATTGCGCGGATGGGTTTCGATACCGCGGCGATACCAGTATTCCGCATCCGCATCCGCCGTGAGGTATGCATAGATATCCGCGAGATTGTCGATGACCTGAACTTGCGGGTCTCGTTCCGCGAGTCGAAGAAATACTGTTATCGCTTCTTCCAACTCTTGCTGTCCGCTCAAAGCAATAGCATATTGGACCAGGAGGTCATAGTCGTCAGGAAACCGTTCCAGGCCTTGCCGCACAATAGTGAGTGCTTGTTCATTCCGATATAGGTTGTTGAGTAGTATCGCAGTGCGTATCCAGAGCTCAGCATGATGCCCCAGCAGGGGTAACGCTTGCAGACAATACGGTAATATTTCTTCCGGTGTCTCATCACCACTACATATTAAGAGATTCCGTAACATAGTGAGAGATTCTGGGAATAGTTCTACAGCTCGCTTGTAAAGCTCTTTTGCCGCTTCCTTTTGTTGAGGCTCTTCGCAGAGAATTCCGAGTTGTAAGTACGCTCTACTGTTACACGGGTTATACGTGACAGCTTGCTGGTAACAGGCTTGCGCTTTCTCCATCTCATGATGGCCGTAATACCAGTAAATTCCTAATTGCAACCAGGTATCGTCATCCAATGGATCGACATGCAAGGTATTCTCGCTTGTGGCCAAGAGGTCCTCGAAGTTATTCTGACTATCTGCTTGAATGGCTACCCAGGATAAATACTGTGTAGATTGAGGAGCATAGTGGATAGCGTCATGATATATTTGCTGAACCTGGTCCCACTCTTCATGATAGATCGCCAACATGATCGCATAACTCCAATATTGTGGAAGCGTGTCGGCGAAGGTAGCGCGCCGTCGTTCATACTCCGCGATACGCGCGTCATCCTCGCGATCAACCGCACTAGAGAGATTCTCGAGTGCGAAGTCAATGTAATCTGGCACTTGTGCTTCGAGTGATCGCAGTGTGTCGAGCGCTTCTCGTCGAAAGGTGGGCTGTTGTTCCGTCGTAAAATACTGGAGAGAAGTGTAGGTTTGCCAGACGCGCAGGACTTCTGTTTCTTGCTGATCGCGCATGACCGCGCGAAGCGTGTGAAAACATGCCAGCAGGCGCTCGTGCCAGGCGGTGAACAGGTGTGAGGCCGCCAGATCAGGGCGGATCAGGTACGTTATGGCACTTGTAAGATGCAGTTGAGGATTGTGTGCCGTGCATGCGGCTACTGCGGGAAAAGACGCATGTCCATTCGCGCGATCGGTCATGGTGGCGAGTTGGTGGAGTTGGGGAGCCGCCAGCGGGGTTGCGGGCAACATCAGGATTGCCCCTTGCGCTCGGGAGATCTCTTGTCTTACTGGGGCGGCCTCAGGGTTGGTGCTGGGAGCCCGTAGGAGGTAAGGGATGCCGTGTTCCTCACACAGGCGCGCCAATCCCTGGGCAATGGCGGTATGTTCCGCGGTGTAGCCAATGTAGAGGGGGCGGACGCAGAGATCCTGCATGGTTGGCATAGCTCACATTCCCTTTCTTCGGAGCTGTTCCTCTCTCCTGCGCTTTACGCAAACACCGCAAAGGCTGCGGGCAGGAGCAAGGCGCCCACGACGACCCCTACCCCAATCAATATTTTGGTTCCCAGGGGAGCAGCCTGATACGCGTTCCATGCGGTACCCGCCAAGCTCGTGATTCCGTTCCAGGATTGCTGCGCTAAGTACGAGCCATCGGTCCAGGCGAGTTGGAATATATTTGGGGATGACGATGCAGATGAGGTAAAGGCATTATATGATGCCACCGCACTACTCGTGAAGGCAGAATTCGGTGCCGCATAGACACTGCCTGCTTCCCCATACTGGGCGGCGTCATACCCATAGTGATGATACAACGTGTACCCTCCTACCATCTCAATAGTGCTGATGGATGGCGCTGCCGCAGCTAGCGAGCCGACTGCAGAGTAAGATTGGTTATACCCACTTCCACCATTTCCATACCTGATAGGTTTCCCTCTCTGAGCATACTTTTGACTATGTAGATCCACTGTTTTTGATGGAGTATTAGGACGAGCATTGGATTGAGGGGATCGGGATCCGGGCGGATTGCCATCGCCACCCCCGCCATTACAAGGATCAAGCTCTGGCGGATAATGCACACTTCCGGCAGGATCAGCCGTTTCAGTAGGAACTTGAGGAATCTGTTGTTGTGTGATGTCCAAATACGCCA
>DAIDHM010000011.1 GCA_027459705.1 Ktedonobacteria bacterium
GCGCGCGCATCTGTTGCTGTTGTGGCTCTGGTATGCTACGGTCCATGCGAGGATCCCTTTCGTCTCAGTTTACAATTCTGCTGATAAGAAAGTCGATCCTTTCCTTTTTGTCAACTCTTGGATGCACCCAGCACCGTGAGCGTGTATCCACTCGCGGTGTTCCCCCTCTCTGTGCAAGATGTGCTGTGCTCTATTCTGCGCGCGCGGCCGTTGTCGCAACCATGGTTTCTTCTTCTATCGCCTGGCCCAGGTGCAGGCCGTGGTGGGTTTTCTCCCAATAATGAGGTTTGACAATCACCTGCCACAGGGCGATCATCGCCGCGACACTCATCATCCCCCAATAGATCGGCATGACCAGCGCCCATCGTGCCAGGTGAAACTGTTGACGTTGTACACTGCTGATCAGATCCGAGTAAATGTAGAGGAAATTGCCAAAGACCAGGCAGATCATCCCCGCATATAGCAGGGGTCCTGGGAAAAGAAGATGGTAAGTTGGGGTGATCCAGCTATGAAAGATCAAATAGATCGCCAGCAGCAACCACATGAGCGGATTGACAAGCAGCGTCAGCACCTTGCCACCTATCAAGAACTGTAAGGATGCGAGGGTTCGCAACTGGCCGGTCCGCACATAATACCCGAACTGGCGCATATGTACCAGATAGGTCTGGATATAGCCTTTGATCCAGCGCGAACGTTGGCGCAGCCAGTTTTTGGTCTGTGAATTGGCCTCTTCGTAAGTGGTGGAATCCAGTACCAGTGTCCGCAAATGATGCTCAGCCAGCCGCAGCCCCAGATCCGCGTCTTCCGTCACATTGAATGGATCCCAGGCGCCGGTGGTGCGCAGGGTGGCGATGCGAAAGTGATTGCTCGTGCCACCGAGCGGTAGCGGAACACCCTCACGCTGCATCCCTGGCAAGATCAGATCAAACCACTGGGTATATTCAATCGCGAACCAGCGCGTCAGGATGTTCTGCCGCGTATTATAGAAATTAAGTTTCGCTTGCACACAGGCCACATCAGCTTTGTGCGAAGCGAATGTCAAGACCGCTTTTTTGAGCTGGGTCGGCTCGGGCACGTCTTCCGCGTCATAGATCACCACGAAATCGCCAGTGGCGTTGAGGAGGCCATAGTTGCAGGCACGTGGCTTGGTGCGTGGTTCGCCATCGGGTACGGTGACCACCTGAAAGTGATCAGGCAGGGTTAAGTCGGCGATGGCGTCGCGGGTCCCTTGATCATCCTCTTCTGTCAAAAAGAGAATCTGGAGACGTTCTGTCGGGTAGTCAAGTTTGGCCATAGCTTCCACAAATTGTGGCACGACCTCAGGTTCGCGATAGAGCGGGCAGAGGACGGTGTAACGCGGCCATTCCGCGTCGCGGAGGGCTTCTACGAGACGATCGTCGATCTGTTCGGCTGTCGGTTGTTCCACCATGCGGACTGTCACAATGGTATGGAGCAGCAGATTCGCGAAATAGACGATGGTGATGGCACTCAGCATACTGATCATTGTGTACATCGGCCAGAATATCAACAGCATGACCACCACTGCAGCACTGACGATCAAGGTCATGATCTGCGATCGCGAGAGCGTGCGAATGGCGGAACGTGAGGCGCGAAATGGCGCGAAGACATGCACGTCGCGCTCACCATAGCGCGTGGTACGCATAGATTCAATACGATAACTCTCGCCAGCAATTAATTGTAATGGCCGATCAGTGGCGATATCGCGCATCCAGGCACGGTAGGACTCCAGGATGTCAGAGCCAACGGGCGGCAGCGGTGGGAAGGGCAGCAGTGTTCCACCGCCTGGTGGGCTTTCTTGCGGATCGTCGTCATCTGCCCCGGCATCCACATCGAGCGTTTTTTGGCGCGCGGCGCGCAACAACAACGCGAGATCCGCGCGTGTCGCACCGCCCCAGGTGGCGGCCGAATCGATGGGGAAGCGCAGTGTGATCGCGCCTAGTTGCTCTGCCTGCGCCATCAGGTCAATGCCGCCGGAGGGTCCGGTGCCGCCGGAGGGTCCGGTGCCAGTCTTGCGGATGTTCTCTGTAATTGCCACATAGAGCTGGCGGGTGAAGACGTGCATCCGCGGATGTTCGCCGCCGATCCCCGCAGGTACTGGCTGCTTAGTGTTCGCCTCCACCCGCGAATTCTGCTGTGTGCCAATGATCATATCTGCATCTGCCAGCCGCGCCACCAGGTGTGGCAACGCTTCGGGTGGATTCGCGGCATCGGCTTCCAACAGCGCGATCACTTCATATTGTGCCGCCGCACACCCGGCTTCAGCAGCTGAAGCGGTGGTGGCAACGAGATGGCGTACGGGCAATCCCGCCGCCACAAGATCCGCAACGATCTGCTGTGACAATGCGGGGGCATCGGGCGTCGGATTGGCACCGGACCCTCCGGCGGCACCGGACCTTTTGGCGGCACCGGATTGGGGCCCATTTTCCGAGTCTACGACGATCATTTCAAAACTGAGCCGTGCCGCGGTCAAGGCGTCATCCACGCGCCGCAGCAACTCTGGCAGTGCCGGGTAGGGGGAGAGGACCGGCACGATGACGCTCACGGAAGGAAACGCATCAGATGATGGGCGGAGTTTTGTCACAGCGCACTCCAGTCAGGGCATTGACAAACCCAGGACGGGAGGCATGGATACCAACGGTAAGGGCGAGCGTCGTCATCTTCGCGGCGCGCTCGGCCCACATAGGTACCCCAGCGCATCATCTTCCGCGATGCACAGATCTCACCAACTGCTGTTTGCCAATATACTGCAGCATCATCCGTGCACTCCAATGCTACCTGTTTCACCTTGACAAAGTCAACGGAGTACACGAAAAGTCCTACAGATATGGGCGAAAGCCCTGGTTATCTTTGGCCTGATGGCATTATACGGTCGATTGGGTGGCTGTTCCTCCACCGGTTGCGTTCATACGCCCGCGAACCGTATCCAGAATCTGCACTGCGAGCGAACCATTTGAGAGACCCGGTTTGGCGATAAAGTAGGGCTGTGGCCCGATATGAATGAGGGCTTCGCCTTCTGACGGGACATCCAAGCGAATGACGTCACCAACCGCGAGTTGCGCGAGATCAACAATCGGGATCGGCGCGGTCCCCAATCGCGCGGCAACCGTGACCGTCGTATTCTGCATATGGCGAACCATGCGCTGACGATCTACTTCGTCGCTCCCCAGGTACCCGGTGATGGTTCCTGGAGTGACCAGGCGCGTCATCACAGGGGCAATGAGTGAATAGGGAATGCAGGCGGTCACTTCGATCTCTGTCCCGAGGAAATAAGCAATGAAAGTGGTGACCAGCACGGACTCATTGAGCGTGGTCAGTTGGAGGAATTCGGTGCTGGCAAAGGTGCGATTCAACACTGGTTCGATATGGAGGACCGGCAGCCAGGCCTCGCGCCAGGCTGGCAGTAAGGCATTGATGACGCGCTGTAAGATGCTCAAT
Organism: Ktedonobacteria bacterium; assembly: GCA_027459705.1. Classification (GTDB taxonomy): domain Bacteria; phylum Chloroflexota; class Ktedonobacteria; order Ktedonobacterales; family JACDGC01; genus DAIDHM01. Next base: position 3,457 of record DAIDHM010000011.1, read on the forward strand.
TCCAGCGACGTCAACTCGCGAGAACGCTTCAAGCCATTCCCCGCGCCGCCCAGGAGCCGATCTACGATGATGAATGCGGCATCGAGGTCGATCTGGAAGGCGATCTCACCTTCCAGTGGTGGCATGCCAATCGTGCAAATGAAGCATTGTGGCGCCAGATGATTCCGAAATTCCTCATAAATCGTCTGCTCCATCGACGCAATCTTGACCTGGCCGCCCGCGCGCAAGAGCATGCCCCAGTGGCGCGGGATCTCGCGGGCGAAAGTCTCGTGGATCAACCGCAAGCTACGCATGTATTCTTTCGATATGCGGTTGGGGCGACGAAAGTCATAATTGCGCAATCGGCGAGTCATTTGCTCTTGATGAGGCTGTATGTTGGTGGCCGATGCCATGGAATTTTGCTCATCTGGAGGAGATGCTTCGTCCACAACCTCGCCAGTGCTACCCTGCATCTCGCGCAGGAGGCGATCGATATCATCTTGCGATAACGCATCTTGTGGCATAACTGTTTCGCGCTCCCTGCTCTTGATGAACTGTCGTTTCCATACCTCTAGCATGCCACACGCGGCCAACTTTACCACAGGGCCAGAGGTCGCCATCCGACGCTGTGAATGGTCTACAGGGTAAGTCTTCCTTCTTGAGTACACATTTGCCCAACTGGTCAAACATATTTCCTAACGGAACCCCTTCCCCGCGCGAACCATGGAGGCTCGTGCGGGGAATCGAAAGTAATGAAGACTATTATCTGCCTACCAGACGATACTGGCGAAACCGGTCGGCTAGATGCGCGCCTCAAAGATACGATTGAGCGGTGTCTCGAGAACGCGGCGGAATCGCGTCAACCCCCCTTTTTCAGCAACGATGCGCTCCGTATCATCCGTAGCAAGTGTTCCCATTGCTTCATTACCCGTCGCAACTGCATTTGGCGTACAGACCAACACTGAAGCTCCCGAATAAAACTGACCAATTGGATTAAAATTATCTTCAATGCGGGCACCAGCCGCAGGTTCAACCAACATCACGGTTCCATCAGGAGCTAACGCTTCGCGGGTATGGCGGATGGAACCCGACGGATTGCCCATGTCGTGGAGACAATCAAAATAGGTCACTAAATCGTACCCTTTTCCGGGGTAATCCAAACCAGTGGCTACCTCAAATGTGACACGATCCTCGACGCCAGCCTCTACGGCGAGAGCCCGAGCATGGTCAACCGAGCCAGAATGAGCATCGAATCCGAAAAAGCGCGATTTGGGATAGGCTTTGGCCATGATAATCGTAGAAGCGCCATAGCCGCATCCGATATCCGCAATTTTCGCGCCTCGTTCTAACTTCGCCTGAACCCCTTCGAGCGCGGGAATCCAGTTTTGAGTAAGATTAGCAAGGTAGCCAGGCCGAAAGAGGCGTTCGCAACCCTCGAACATATAGGAATCATGTTCCCCCCATCGCATTCCCTGGCCGGTTTGGAAAATCTCGCGAATGCGCGGTTCTGCCTTTGTCATTGCAAGCGCGATCATGAGGGCACCGCCAACGTAAAATGGGTTTTCCTCATTCAACAATGCCACCGCCTGCTCTTCAGGCAAAAAAAACTTTGCTGAGTCAGGATCATACGCGATATACCCAGCGGCAGCCTGATTGATCAGCCATTCACGTACATAGCGCTCGTGGGTAGCAGTGCGGTGCGCCAGCTCTGTGGACGTGAGTGGTCCCGCCCCAGCCATCGCCCGGTAGAGACCCAGTTGATCGCCAATCACTGCGAGTGTCAGACTGACCGTTGCCGCGCAGTCAGTAACAACCTTATGCAGAAACATACCTGCTTTTTCGGCATCGAATGCTGTGGGAACATAGCTCTGTCTGGTGGAAGAGGGGTCAGGAAAGTTGGTGGACATGCCGATTCTCCTTTGCGTCAAGTAGTGCACACAATCGCAAACGCTATGACAAGTGATGTACATCACCTTACACGTTTACAATTCATACACCTGTCGAATGCGAATGCATTCGTACAGCATAGTTGTTCCAGGGTACACAGGCAGAGTCCCTTAAGAACTCCGCGCCGCGTTTATCTTTGGAACACTCACAGGGTACAGTATGAACTCCCAGGGCACATGGGTATGATCACCCAAATTTCAGTATGGAGGTACCCAACTCTTGGCGAAAGGAAAATAGGCAATCAGGGGAGTAGACCAAGTTCGTATGAACGATGGATAGCCTCGGCACGAGTGCGCGCATTCAATTTGGCCAGCAGCGCAGTGACATGGTGTTCTATAGTCCGTGGGCTCGTCGAAAGCTGATGCGCAATAGCTACATTGCTCATTCCCTGAGCTAATAGGTGCAGGATTTCCATCTGTCTCTTGGTCAATCCCTGGGGATTGGCGCGGGTTGTCGAATGGGGTCCGCGCGGGAGGTGTCGTACGCCACGTTCATGCAGTCGTCGTCTAGTGAGCATGAGCGCAGGGGGAGATCCCAGTTGCTCGAACAGGGTATACGCCGATTGTAACGCACCTTCGTCACCTTCAAGAAGCGCTAATGCTTCTTCCCAGGGACATCCTACTCGCGCCCAATATGCGGCGGCTTGTTGCCAATTTCCAGCTATTTCCAACGCGAAGAGCGGCATATCCTGGGTATGCGCGGAATCGAGCGTACCAGTGCGCCACAACCAGGTGATCACTTCAGCCTGATAAACGCTTATTTGCCGCACATCAGGAAAATAGCCAGTCCTTGCCTCCGCCACACAACCGGCGTTATCTCCCGCTAACCAGCGCCATTCCGCGCGGGCCGCCGCGATTTGCTCGTAACGGTGCGGTTCTCCGATTGCCAAAGTCAACTCTCGAGCTTCATCCAGCAAGGTCCGGGCACTTGCATCTCCACGCCGCGCACGCACTCTCCCGAGAATAAGCAGCGCGGGGAGACGATTGGTGATCGCGACGCTGGGGATCTGAAGGACGGCGAGGGCCTCTTTTTCCGCGCCAGCCCAATCCCCCTGATCGAAAAGGGCACGCGCATGAACCCAACGCATAAAGTGCCCCCATGGATCAAGATTGCGTTCGTTGGCATATGCCATTCCATCAAGAATATATTGATTTGCTTGCTGATATTCTCTCCGTAACGTATGAAACAAGGAGAGATTGCCAAAACAGCGTGCGGCATGCTCATCGTAGCCATGCTCGAGCGCTAAGGCGAGGCTGCGTCGGAATTTGATTTGCCCATCTTCATTACCATTATCAATTTCCACAGCGCCCAAAATAATGAGCACATAGCAGAGAGTTTCGTCATCATTGATCTGCTCCGCTAATTCTATGGCGCGTTCGCCCCAGATGAGTGCAGCGGTGTTCGGAATCGTGCGTGATTCAATATGAGCCAAATTAGCGTATGCCATAGCCAGTTCATGACCGGGTGGTAACGGCTTAAGAGAATCGATCGCTTCCAGAGCGTATTGTTTTGCAGCAACATTGTTTACGAGCAAAGCAGACAAACGTGAGAGGCGCCGGAGTGTGTGTCCTATTGTTTCGTTGGTACTCGAGGTAGGGGGTAATGACCGCCAAAGAGCGAGCGCTTTTTCGCTGGTATGCATAGCCTCCTGGATATGGCTTGTGAGATATTGTTCGTTAGCCAACCCACCGAGCATTTCGGCTTGCATTTCCAATCCCATCTGATCCGCGTAGCGCAATACATTGTGATAATGGGATAGTGCCTCGCGATGCGCTCCTTTTTGGGCAGCATCCCTAGCTACCACCGGTACCAATGTCAGCATACTCGTTACATCTTCAGCACCGATTGCATGATGAGCCAGTCGCGCCAATGAGATCTGATCAGTGCCGCGCGCCAGTAACACACCCAACAGTTCAGCATGCAGGGCTTGCCGCCTTGAAGGTAGGAGGGTCTCATAAACCGCCTGGCGCGCGAGTTCATGGCGAAATGCAATGGTGTGGCCATCAATTTGCAGCATTTGTGCGGCAAGGCATTCCTCCAGTGCCTTTGTATGGTCAAAAATCAGAGATGTAAGGAGCCACTCTTCGATGTAGCCAGGCGAAATAGCCACGATCTCAAGAAGTCGTTGGGCTAATGGAGTTCGTCGTGCCAGCCGTGTAAGTACGGCATCTTTGACACTAGCTGGAGCACCTGGCGCGTCATATCTTAGCGCTTCCATGACAAAAAAAGGATTGCCACGGGTAATAGCATACAAACGCCCTGGTGGGTGATGAAAATGTTGCGATAAGGTCGCTACCGCTCCTTCGGAAAGAGGCCGCAATGGCAAGCGTGTGACATCATTGTGGGGGAGATCCCCAAGAACCCGTTGTAATGGATGCTCGCGAGTGACTTCGTCATCTCTGAAGGTCAGAAGTAGCAATACGTGCAACCGATTGATGCGTCGCGCAAGAAACGTCATGAGATCAAGCGTCGCCTCATCAGCCCAGTGTATATCTTCAATAACCAGAATCGTAGGGGATTGATCGAGCAAATCGTAGAGTGCAGAGTATAGTCTAGTCGGTTTCGCATCGCTTTCCAGCAGTGCCCGCAGAGAAGAGGGGGATTGCTGAGCAATATCATAGAGAGGTCCTAAAGGCCGCGGGGTAAATAACGCCTCACAACTTGACCAGAGGGTACGAATGAACGATTGGCGCTGATCCCGTAACTCAGCCAGAAAACGTTCCACCAGGGTAGTTTTGCCAATGCCCGCTTCTCCGTGGATAACAATGACATGCCCATGACCTTCTTTAAGGGTCTTTACCATTGAATGGAGTATCGTTAACTCATTGTCACGTTCAAGCAAGAAGTCAGACATAGGTATGAGCCTCAGAGCAAGCCTGAAAAAGGTGAATCAAGCGAGTAAAATCAGAAGGTTAAAAAATCTACCCTCCTGATCTCCCACCTTCGCTGTTGGATTGTACCAAAGTTATGATTCCTCCGGCAAAGTCGGGAGGTCGTCCCTGGATGTTGAGCATACAAGCAGTCGTCAGTGGTATGTGACCAAAGCCTAGACTAGTGCTTGTGCCGTGGGGATCTTTGTACTGGTTTGATAGTGCGATTGAGAAAATGAGCACTTCACCGGCAACAGATGGATCGCCAGGATGTTGCCTCCGCCTAGAAGCAACGTCAGGATAGCAAGCAGGATTGATGCCGTGTTACATATATCCCACTAGTACTTCAGGTGGGGCACCATGGAGCCGATAGGTATTGGTATTCGGGTCATAGTCATTTTTAGAAAGTCATTCGAATCCTTGGGATATCCTATAAATTCTAAGGATCTCGAGCTTATCATGCACTTTGCATACTCTGTCGATATGAAATATAACCTCCTGTGGCAATTATAGCTGGAATGTATACACTTTTCTATGCAGAGCACGTGACCGGTGGCATCGCAGTGCTTGAATGATTTGGTGAGCTGATGATCGAGAGGAACGAGGAGCCGGGACCGCCCGCGCTTTCCGATGCGCTGGGGCTGTCGATAGGCCCGCATCCAGATCGCCGGATAACTCTGCTAGCCATCGATATACCAGATGAGCGGACGATGCTGATTCCGCTCCACCGTTTGCGGCACTGCGACCTCAATCAGCCCGCCGACAATGCGATCGGTGGCACAAGCGACGACAAAGTGACTCGGGCGGTCTTGGGCTAGGCAGCCCCACCGTTCGCCCATGTTGGCGGCGTCGCCCGTTTTTCTGGACAATTGACCAGAATTCGTCAATCTCGATGGCCGTCAACTGCACATCATCGTTCAGCCTCTGGTTCAGTTCGGTCGCGTGCGTAGCGGTGTGGCGCATCCATGCGCTGATCGTTTCATATTTGTGGGTGGTGAACTCCTCGGCCGCGCGGAGGTTCCCGTGCTGCTTGGGATACCTCCCTACTTGCTCACCATCATTGCGGCTTTTAAGATGCGTTGGCCCTGCGCTCCGTGCCCTCCTTTGGGTGTTATGGGCCAGAACATGCTACAATACGAAAGAACACCGTTTCCGTGAGAAGGAGAACATTTGCCTAAATGACAGATACCCTGGAAGGATTGGTCATCGCGCGCGCTCCGGGGTATTTCATCGTCCGCACGGATGACGGGAATATCCGCTTGTGCACTTTGCGAGGAAAACTTCAGCGCGCGCGCCAGCAACGAATCCGCCCCTCTGCTTCCCCACACGCTCGGTCGCCACATCCTTCGCGGCCCGTTGCTACACAGGTATTACCATCGGGCGCGGAGCACTCGCCTACGGATGTTGCCCCGGTCGTCACTGTCGCGGTGGGCGATCGCGTCCGACTGACGGCGGATGGGACAACGGGCGGCGCCATTGAAGGGGTCTTACCCCGTCGGACAAAACTCTCGCGCACGGCGGCGGAATCCACCGAAGAACAGATCCTCCTGGCGAATCTCGATCTAGCGATCCTCGTCTTCGCCACGCAAGATCCCACCCCGCATTTCGGACTGCTCGATCGCTATCTGGTGCTCACTGAGGAAGCTGGTATTCCGGCTGTCATTTGCCTCAATAAACTGGATCTCGGCATGAGCGAAGAAGTCGCGGAGATGCTGACCCTCTATGAACAGATCGGCTATCCGGTCGTGCGCACCAGCATCGTCTGGCAATTGGGATTGGAAGAGCTGCGTGGTCTATTGATGGCGCGAACCTCCCTCTTGACCGGACCTTCCGGTGTCGGTAAATCATCTCTCCTGAATGTGCTGGAACCCGAGGCCAGCCAACGAGTCGGCGAGGTGAGCATGGCAACACATAAAGGTCGCCACACCACGACAGGGGTGCGTCTCTTCCCCCTGACCGGTGGCGGCTGGCTAGCCGATTCGGCGGGCATCCGCGAATTGGCACTCTGGAATGTTCCTCGCGCGGGCCTTCCCCGGGCCTTCCCGGAGTTCCGTGCGCTCCTGGGCGCCTGCGAATATGCCGACTGCACGCACACTCCTGAAGAAGAGGGTTGCGTCATCTACCAGTCCGTTGCGAGCGGGGCGATTCATCCCAGCCGCTATGCGAGCTATCTACGCCTCCTCTCGGAGCTACCCGATGCCGATGCGTGAGGACTCCGCAGCGCGAAGCAATGCCCTCACGCATTTTTGCCGTCCAACTCTTTGAAGCTGGTCGCTGGTTCGCCGATTTATCGCTGCATCCAACGTCGACTGTCAGTGCGGCGCAACGTCAGGTCCGCACAAGTTGGCGATCACCGTAGTGGTAGGTGCGGTGTAGGGTGACTTAACGGATGACAGAGATAGCAAATCCATCCATGCCGCGATCATCGATGGGGATCGCCACCGAGACGAGCCTTTGGTCAGCCAATACTTTGTTATTGTATGCACTGGCGCCTGCGGCACTCTCATCGGGTGGCGGAACCTGGAACGCGCGGCCTCCGCGGATGACATTATCAGCGACGATGATGGTTCCTGGCCGACCAAGGCGGATGGCCCAATCGAGATAGTGGGGGTAATTGCCCTTGTCGGCATCGATGAAGATCAGATCAAACGGCGCTTCTGGGATCAGGGCGGGAAGCAGCTCCAGAGCTGGCCCAACGCGCACCGATGCGCGATCGGCGACGTTGGCATTTTGGAAGGTTTGCCGAACGACGGCGGCGTGCTTCGCGCTGACCTCGAGCGTGATGAGCCGCCCATCGGACGGCAAGGCACGGGCCAGCCAGACCCCAGAATAACCGGCCAGTGAGCCAATCTCCAGAATTTTGCGCGCGCCACAGGCAATGGCCAGCACTTGCAGCAATTTCCCTTGAATTGGGGAGATCTGGATGGCGGGCAATCCCTCCGCTTGCGCACGGTCATTCGCACCGCGTAATGCATCATCTTCAGGGGCGAAACGGGTGCGTAATTCCTGATCAATGCGGGCGCGGGCCTGCGCTTCTTGGCGCATTTGGTCATCGCCAGGCAGTGCTGTGCTCATGGGCGTTATCCTCCATCGGTCACTCGTGGGCTTGCGGGCCAAATTCTTCGCCCCCAGTATACCATGTGTGGTACGTTCGCCATATGCCTGGCGATTGCCGCGTGATGATTCGCTGCCTGTTCGCGCTATTTGCGTACTGGCACCTGATGCGTTTAGCTGGTAAACTGAGGATACCGCAATACGGTGAGTGGGTTTCTCATGTGATTCAAAAAGAGGGGACGAGTATGCCATTCTTCAAACGAGGTCCCGACCTCAAAAAATTGATGGAGCGCGAAGACATACAAGGTTTGATTCACGCCCTGCGCCAGGCCAGCGACGATACGCGTGCCGAGATCGTACAGATCCTGGCGGATATCCGCGATCCGCGCGCCACAGAGGCATTACTACGTGAACTCGAAGGCCGCGACATGACGATCCGTCGGCTGGCGGCTGAGGCCCTCAATCGCGTTGACCCCGAACGCAAATATGTCGCCGCAATCCACCTCCTGGATGATATGCAACGGAGCGTCCGCACCGCCGCCGCAGGCGTCCTGGCCGCGCTCGGTAATCCTAAAGCGCTCGACGCGCTGATCCGCGCTATCAAGCACGACAGTGATCCACAGGCGCGCGCCGCCGCCGCCCATGCCATAGGCGCGCTCCACGATCGTCGCGGGCTGAATCCTCTGCTCCAGGCCCTGGAGGATGCGGATGATCGTGTCCGCATTGCGGCTGCCAACGCCCTGGCGACCCTCGGCGACCGTACGGCACTCCCCTCCCTGACCCATATCCAGGAAGCGGATCCTCACCCGAATGTGCGCGATGCTGCCGAACGCGCGATTGCCAAATTAGCGGCTCCATCCGCACCGTCAGCGCCTTAGCGCTGTTTCACGCGAGTTCGATTTCTTCGCCCGCGTGTAATACCTGGGGGTCGCGTCCGTGCCAGAAGATCGTGACGGTCTGCCGTCCCATGACGCGCCAGCGATCCGGTGCCGCGTCGCTCTGGTGCACGCTCACCAATGCGGTGTCTTCATCGACACCGATTGGTGTCACCGTGGTTGGGACGTGCATCAAGCGCGATTTCAGCGCCGCACGGCCCATCCGGCCAATTATGCGGTCAAAATGGGGAAAGACCATGACTTGAGGTACAACATTCAGCGCATCCACCAGGGATAAGGGGCCTTCGCCCCACGCGAGCCGTAGGGCAATGGTAGAATGACTCATCGCCATCGCACCCGCGCTACACCCCGCCATCACCGCGCCACGCAAATAGGCCGTATGAATAATCTCCCAGGCCGGGCTGTCGCGCAGACTATTGATCAGGTGATTGGGATTCCCGCCAGAGAAATAGTAAAAATTTGCGTCGCGTAGCAACGCCAACTGTTCGGCATCGTTGGCGGACTGGTCATTGAGGATCCAGGTGGAACGGACATCGCTGATTCCCAGCTTGGCGAAATGTTGCTGGCCAAGATCGTTCCAATAGGTTGGCCCGTTGGCTTCCAGTCCGCTGGCGGTGGGGAGTAAGGCGACGCGCGCCTGAGCGGGCCCGCCGATCGTCTCGATCAACCAGCGATCGGTCTCCAGCATGGCATCCGTATATTCACCTGAACCGACCAGGGCGACGGCGCCGGGAGTCTCACTCATGGGGGGCATCCTTTATGGGCGACGCCGGAGCGTCGGAAGTTTGGAAGTGCGGAACGTAGCGTGCGGATTGATCCGGAGCGTACCAGCGTGGCGCGGCGCGATGGACATGGGTGTGGGTATGTGAATGGTCGGGCCAATGTTTGTGTTCATGACTATGTTCCTGGTCGTCATGTATATGGATATGCTCAAAATGTGGATCGATGAGGCCTTCCTCCGCCATCTCGTGATCATGGCCCCAGGGGGCCGGTTGGCCAGGCGTATAGTGCATGACCAGCAGGCTCTCGCAGTGATGGCGCTTGCGGCGAAAAATATCAAAATTTTTCTTGCTTTTTGTCTGGCGCTCCTCCTCTGTCAGGGCGTACCACTCGCGATGATCGTGTTTGATGACCCGCGCTGCGATCGCGGCACTCCGCACCACGCGGAAACCCGCTTTCTTGAATTCGAAACTATAGTCGATGTCCATCAGTCGATAGAAGCGGAATTTCTCGTCCGCCAGTCCGACTTCTCGCAACGTGTCGCGGCGGAACGCCATCAAGTAGCCTTCGATGGCGTCGACATCTGGACCCTCACTCTCCGCGAATTCTTTGAGGTCGCGCGTGACCAGGCCATATGGGCCAATCAGCCCGATATCTGGTTTCGCCAGCAATTCTTCAATCGGGGTCCAGATGTCGCCATCGACCTCGATACTGGTATCGATCTGCACAATGATCGCGCCTTGACTGGCTCGGAATTGCGCGTTGCGGCCGGCGGCAAAACCCATATCGTGGTCGGCAAAGATCACGCGAACGGGGGCGCCATCGACTTGTCCGGCGCGCTGCATGTCGCGGAGATAGGCCAGGGTCTCGTCGGCGGACCCATTGTCCAGGATGACCAACTCTATCGCTTGTTGGCCACGGTGACGTGTGACGCTCTGGATACAACGGCGTAGGTCATCCAGATTCTCATGCGCCAGCAGATTGACCGAGAAGGCGTAGCGTGGCGGTATGGCGAGCTGCGATGGCACATCGCTGGAACTACTGATCAACTCGTCGCGTTCTTCGTGCGGGACGACTGTGGTCGCCACCACCTCATCGCGCAACTCAAAGCCTTCCTCCTGAATGGCATTTCGCAGGGCGTCGGCGGTGGCGTAATCACGATTGGTGCGTGCCGTGCCGCGCGTCGCGATGGTCGTCTGCACTCCTGATGGCACGGTTACGGGGAACAACCCGTTGGCGTCCACCTGGGTCAGCGTTGTTGCGAGGTCGAATCCGAGGATGGTGTCGGCGTCCAACAGGATAGCCAGGCGCGTTGCCGGATCCACAGTCGTGTCGCGCAGCATACCCCAGATTATTGCCATGGCGCGTGGCATGTTCATATCGTCAGCTACGGCTGCCATGAAGCTGCGACGATAGGGATGGTCGGCGATGGCTGCGGATGTTACCGTCTTGGCCGATGCCTGGTCGCGCAAATGTGCCGCGTGCCAGATGAACCGCCGGTAGGCGATGCGGGCGGCATGCAGGGCGCGGAAAGTGAAATTGATACGGCTGCGATAGCGGGCGGTGGTGAAGAAATAGCGCAGATCCATCGGGTCAAAGCCGCGCTGCATGACATCAGCGAGGGTATAGGCATTGCCTGATGATTTTGCCATTTTCAACCCGTCGGCCAGCAAATGCTGCGCATGGACCCAGTAGCGCACGAATTGCTCACCACTGGCGGCTTCGCTCTGGGCGCGCTCGTCCTCGTGGTGTGGAAAGATATTATCGACACCCCCCGTGTGGATATCGAACTGCTCGCCCAGATATTTGAAGCTCATCGCACTGCATTCGATATGCCAGCCAGGGAAACCACGCCCCCAGGGGCTGTCCCACGCCATGATGCGTCCCGGTTCGGCTACTTTCCAGAGTGGAAAGTCCTCCGGCGCCCGTTTATAGGGATCATTCTCGTTGGTGGTGTGTTGACCCTGTCCCAGATTCTCCAGAATGTTACCGCTGAGGTCACCATAGCCCGGAAAAGCCGCGACCGAGAAGAAGACATTTCCGCCAGCCGCGTAGGCCACACCGCGATCTAAGAGTCGCTGCGTCAGGGCGATCATCTCCGGAATATGCTCGGTGGCTCGCGGGAAGACCTGCGCGGGGAGGATGTGCATCAATTGCTCATCGTGCATGAAAGCTTCGGTGTAGAACGCGGCGATATCCCAGGGAGATTTCCCTTCCTGGCGCGCCTGGGTGATCATCTTGTCTTCACCCTGATCCAGCCGTTCCTGGCGCATATGGCCGACATCTGTGATATTTTTGACCTGTGTGACTCGCAGACCGTGCGCGGTGAGCGTGCGGCGCAGCCAGTCGGCCATGACGAAGGTGCGCAAGTTGCCGATGTGAATGAAACGATAGACGGTTGGCCCACAGCTATACATACGCACCAGGCCCGGTTCCAGTGGAATGATAGGTTCCTTCTGGCGTGTCAAAGTATTGAAGATGGTGACCGTTCCGCCAGCCAATTCAGCTGTGTCGCGTGTCGCCATATCTCCATGAGCTCGTGTCATAGCTACCCCTCTTTGCCGACGCCCTGAGATCATTCCGGCGCATGTTCAGCACTCTATAGCATAACATCGCCGGGGTGCCGGTCGCCAACTCAGCCATCAGCACGGGTGCATTTCAAAGAGGGGGGAAGCGAGACAAAAAAGGCTGATTGCCCTACAATAGACGAACCAAAATCTTCGTCACAGGAGCAATCAGCATGATTCCAGAAGAATCGCGTAGTCACAGTATAGCGCAGATCCTCGAATGGGTTGAAAGGTATTGGAGCCAGGCCGCCCATCACACCGTAGAACAGAGGGAAGGCCTCTTAGGACCGCTTTTGCTCCAGATAGGGGAATGCCTCCTCCAAACGAGTGTGGAGGAGGAAGTGGCCGCAGCGGCTGAGCCGGACCTGGCATGTCCCTGCGGAGGCCAGCGGCACTACGAGAGTCGCCCTCATGGGCGACAGATCCAGACACGAGTGGGGATGCTCCGGCTGCCGCCACGGGCGCGCTACTGGTGCGCGAACTGCCAATCATACAGTTATCCAGGAGATGAACTACTGGGCTTAGTGCCGGACCAACGGATGAGCCGATGGGTGGAGGAGCAGTGTGGGTTCCTGGCGGCCCAAGTGCCCTATGCCGCCAGTAGCGCGATCTTGGAGCACTTGGTGGGGATCACCGTCTGCCCCAGCCAAGTGTGGCGGGCCGTCCAGCACCTCGGGCAACGAGAAGAAGCCGAGCAACAGGGGGCCTATCAAGCCCTGCAAGCTCACCCCGATCCCGAGCCCGCCACCACCGAACGCCAGTATGTGGGGGCCGATGGCGTGATGTATTGTAGCCGAGACCAGACCCCCGAAGGGACGTATCAATGGCACGAACTCAAGACCGCCGCTGTCTACGATGCCCAACCGATCCTCGTCGACGAGTACCATCGGGCGGCCGAAATTGTGCGGCATCAAGGCGACCTCACGCTCCCCCTGATCGACCAAGCTCAGACGATGACGTACGTAGCCTCAGCGCAGTCGTGGGAGGACTTAGGTCACCAGACCCAAGTCGAACTCCAGCGACGCGGCCCCCAACGCGATCGCGTCGCCGTGGGCGATGGGGCGGAGAGCGTCCAAGCCTTCTTTGATACGTATGTCCGAGCCGCTGGGGTCCACCTGACGCGAATTCTGGATATTCGTCATGCGGAACAGCATCTCTGGGAGGTCGCCGTTCTCTTGCCCGAACCAGAGCAGCCATGGTGGCGCGACACGGCCTTCGCATTGCTCGAACGGGGGGAGGCCTCCGCCTTGTCGACCTTCTTGCTCCAGACCGCGTCGGCCTCGCCTGAGGGTGCCGACCTCAGACTTCGGGCCACACGAGCCGCCGCGTATGTGACCCGGCATGCTGCTCATATCGATTACCTGGGCTTCATCGATCGCCACCTGCAAATTGGCAGTGGCGTGGCCGAAAGTACCTGTAAACGCTTTGGCACCGACCGTATGAAGGGGACCGGCATGCG
>DAIDHM010000020.1 GCA_027459705.1 Ktedonobacteria bacterium
CAACTCTCCCCGCCGCCAGCGAGGCAAGTGCCGAGACCGCTGAACAGGTCAAGTAAGCGCGACAGTCAGGCCCCAGACACATTCGCCAGAGTGAGGGCGCAGCGCGCGGAGGACAGTGCATATGGCAATATTTAACTCTGAGGCGAGTGCTCAGGAGACAAACGTCGATGATGAGTCGCCGGAACTAGAGGGCGCCGAGATGTCGCTGGTCGATCATCTCGCTGAAATCCGCAAGCGCCTCTTCGTCTGCATCATCGCGGCGGTCATCGGTTCGATCCTGGCCTTCATTTTCTGGGAACCGATCCTGACCTTTCTCTTGAATCCACTGCCAGCGGCAGCTGATGCGCTCTCCCGCAATGGCCAGCCAAAATTGATCGTCAGCGGAATCGGCGAAGGTTTTTCCACGGCGCTCAAACTCTCACTTGGGGTGGGTATCGCGCTGGCTTCGCCAATCTGGATCTACCAGCTATGGGCGTTCATTGCCCCGGCCCTGACACGGCGCGAGAAGAAATACGCGTTGCCCTTTACCCTGATTGGTGTGGTCCTCTTTGCCGCTGGACTGGCGGTTGGCTTCGTCGTGTTGCGGTTCCCAATTAACTGGCTGATTCAGTTTGGCCAGTCCCATTTTACGGAACTGATCACCGCGGACAACTACTTTTCATTTATCTTGTTCTTTATGCTCGCTTTCGGGGTCGTCTTTGAGTTACCTCTGGTGCTGACGTTCATGGCATTGGTCGGCATTGTAAATAGCAAGATGCTGGCACAGCGACGGACGTATATCCTCGTCGGCCTCTGGATTGTCTCTTGCTTCATCACGCCGGGCGCCGATCCGTACAGTCCAGTCATTCTAGGCGTCGCTTTTACCGTCCTCTATTTCATCAGTGAAGGATTGATCCGTCTCATCGGCAAGTGATAGCGCGGGGTAATGAAAAGCAGAACGGCGACGGGAGGTCGGCAGGTGGCTGCATCCCGTCGCCGTTCTGCGCTCGGGAATGGCAGCCCGAAGTCATCGAGCGTTCGATGATGCCCGACTAACCAGTGTGGAGAGCCAGTGCGGTGACGCCAGGGTGTGGTGGTGGGATAGCCCCGGATACCGGGAAGAGGCGGCAAAAAGTGTTTGCCAGGAAACACCATTCTGTGTAGCGCGCTTGCGCGGCTGAAGTCTCGGTGTTATACTGGCCGAGGTAGAGCCACACAAATACCTTTGTCAAGGGTAGGAACAATCTATGCAAGCCTTAGCGCCTTACCGAGTCTACTTTGAGATAGTGCTGACTATTACCTCAGTCGCTTTGATCGCCTCAATCTTGATGCAATCGCGCGGCGCGGGACTGGGAAGCGTCTTTGGTGGGACCGGAACGGTCTTCAAGACACGGCGTGGTATCGAGAAGCTGTTATCTTACTTCACTGCCTACGCCGCAGTCTTCTTCGCTTTGTTGTGTTTCATTACCTGGATGATCCCGAGTAAATGAAATGACCGCGACGGAAGCCATATATCAGATGCCGGAGCGTTCAATGCTGGGATTGAAGGAAATACTGCCGGTTCTTTTTGATATAGGGTTGCCAGCGTTCTGGAACTCGGAAATCTTCATAAATCGCGTCGACAGGGCAGACGGGCAAGCACGCGCCACAGTCAATGCACCGGCGTGGATCGATAAAATATTGCTCGTCCTCTTCACGCGCATCTATGCAGGCCACCGGGCAGACCACGGCGCATGCGGCATCTTTTTCGTCGATGCAGGGTTCCGTGATGACATAGGTCATAGGACACTTCCTTTGGCGAATTCCCGGGTGATCTGGCGACGACTGATATCGCCAGGGTTTGCCCATACACATAGCACCTCCCAGACAAAAGCGCAAGAGGAATGCGGGGCCTCGGGCGCGGACCAGTTGTACCACCCACATGTGGCAGTCCCCCCGCGATCCTACGAGGGCACAATGCCGTGCCGGTGGAAAATCGCGCCTCAGCTGCTGTTTAGCAGGCTCGTTCTCCCCTCCGAAACGCGACGCGCTGACCGCGCCGCCGCTCCCTCTCATCCTGGGTTCTCTTTGCGTTGTGATCTCACTACATTCTCGGAGGGAAACACTTACTATGGCAATCCGTGATGTGACGTTGGCGGGCCTCAGCCGCGAGACGTTGCTGGACTTCTACTTCAAAATGTGGCTCATTCGCCGCTTCGAAGAAAAAGCGGCCGAGGGCTATACGCTCGGCAAGATCGGTGGATTCCTGCACCTCTATATCGGGCAGGAAGCGGTCGCCACTGGCCTGATCAGCCAACTGCGCAACGATGATGTCGTCATCTCGAGTTACCGCGAGCATGGACACGCCCTGGTCAAAGGGGTCGATCCGAACAAAGTGATGGCAGAATTGCATGGCAAGGCGACCGGAGTGAGCAAAGGCAAAGGCGGCTCGATGCACATCTATAGCGCCGAACATAATTTGCTCGGTGGCTATGCGATCGTGGCAGCCCAGCTTCCGATCGCCTGCGGCTATGGTCTGGCGGCCAATCACCAGCATCTCGATTACGTGACCATGTGCTTCTTTGGCGATGGCGCGGTCGATGAAGGAGCGTTCCATGAGTCGCTGAATCTGGCGGAACTCTGGAGCCTCCCGGTCATCTTTGTCTGCGAGAACAATCTGTACTCCATGGGAAATTCGCTGGAGAAAGCGTGGTCGGTCAATTCGTTGGAGCCGCGGGCGGCCGCCTACGGTATGGCCTACGAAAAGGTCGATGGCATGGAGATTATCAATGTGCATGAGGCGGGTCAGCGCGCCATTGAACGTGCCCGCGCCGGCAAACCTACCCTGCTCGAGGTGATCACCTATCGGTTCCGCGGCCACTCGATGGCCGATCCCGGTGCCTATCGCCCGAAGGAAGAAGTGGAACGTTGGCGCAGCCAGCGCGATCCGATTCTGTTGCTGGCAGCCAAACTGCGCGAACAGGGCATCGCGACTGAGCAGGAATTACAGCAATTAGAAGATCGCGCCTCAGGGATCGCTGAGGCCGCATCGCAGTTCGCCGATGCGAGCCCGTTTCCCACGATGGACGATTTAGTCGCGGATGTCATGATCGATCCGACCGGGGCAATTGCCTGGCGCCATCAGCACTGAGTGTCGACAAGCGGCGATCACCTCAGGGATATCTCCAACCACTGGGACATACAGCGAGAACGCGAGCCACGATGTGGCCCGCTTGAATGAGGACGAACAACAGATAATGCGATCGATTACCTATCGTGAAGCCTTGCGCGAAGCCATGCGCGAGGAAATGAGCCGCGACAGTCGCGTGATTGTCATCGGCGAAGATATTGATGCGTATGGTGGCACCTATGCGGTCACCAAGGGTCTGGCCGAGGAATTTGGACGCGAACGGGTCCGCGACACCCCCCTGGCCGAAGAGGTCATCGTTGGCGCGGCTGTTGGCGCGGCGATGGCGGGACTGCGGCCCGTGGCTGAGTTGATGACGATGAATTTTTCGCTGCTAGCCAGCGATCAGATCGTCAATACCGCTGCCAAGGTCCGGTATATGTTTGGCGGCCAGACGCATGTGCCGTTGGTGATCCGCATGCCGGCAGGTGGTGGAGCACAGCGCGGCGCGCAGCATTCCCAGACGCTTGAATCCTGGTATGCGCATGTCCCTGGCATCAAAGTCGTTATGCCCGCCACACCCTATGACGCCAAAGGCATGCTGAAATCGGCGATCCGCGATGAGGATACCGTCCTGTTCATCGAACATGAGCTGCTCTATGGGGTGAAGGGCGACGTGCCCGACGAGGGCGTTGAGTATACCGTTCCGCTGAACCGCGGCGAGATCAAACGCGAAGGTCGCGACATCTCGCTGATTACGTTCTCGCGCATGGTGCATATCTGCCTGCAAGCGGCGGAAGAGCTGGCGAAAGAGGGCATTGAGGCCGAAGTCGTCGATATGCGGTGCATCCGCCCCATCGACCTCGATCTCGCCCTGGATTCGATTGCCAAGACGAATCACGCGCTGGTTGTCGAAGAGGGCTGGAAGTATTACGGTACTGGCCAGGGGATGGCCGCGATGCTCTATGAATATGGCTTCGATTCGCTCGACGCGCCCATCGGCCATATTGCGGGCGTCGATGTCCCCACGCCGTATTCCAAACATATCGAACGCGCCGCGTTCCCAAACCGCGATGAGATTATCACGGCAGTTCATAAAATTCTTCCGCAACGCGTAGCACGCTGAGGAAAAAGGCAAAAATGGATCAGGTATTAATGCCCAAGATGAGCGACATGATGGAAGAGGGCAAGATCCTCGTTTGGGCAAAAAAAGAAGGCGATACCGTCAAAAAGGGTGAGTCGATCGCCGAGGTGGAGACCGAGAAGGTCAATATCGACGTTGAATCATTCTTCGCTGGCGTTCTGCGCAAGATTCTCGTTCCCGTCGGCCAGACGGTGCCGGTGGGGACGCCGATCGCGCTGGTCGGCAATGTCGACGAGCCACTGGATAACGCACCGACGACGCCCGCAGGCAAGAGCGCCGGAGCCACTCCCGCCAATAACGGGACGGCCGCGGCGCCCCAGCCGGTCGCTGCCATGGCGGTGGCCGGCGCGCCCGCCGCGGGTGGCCGCGTCAAAGCCAGCCCGCTTGCCAAGCGACTGGCGGAAGAGAACGGCATTGACCTGGCACTCATCTTCGGCACGGGCCCGGAAGGGCGCATCGTCAAGGAAGATGTGGAGGCCGCCATCGCGGCGAAAGAGCGCCAGGCAGCGCGACCGACACCGCCGCCCATGCCGGAGCCGGCCGATGATCAGTCCGCGACCATGCCCGCGACCATCGTCAGCCCTGGTGAAGTCGATATCATCCCCCTGAGCAATATGCGCAGGACGATCGCCAAGCGCTTGCAACAGAGTGCTCAGACAGCACCACACTTCTACGTGACGATGGCGATGGATGCCAGCAATCTCGTGGATCTGCGCGATCAACTCAATGATGCGCTGGCGCGCCAAAAAGAAGAACTGCGGATTAGCTTCAACGATCTCATCACCTTCGCGGTCTCGCGCGCCTTGACCCGCCACCCCGAATTGAACGTCAGTTTTGATGGCGATCGCATCTTGCAGCACCACCGCATCAATGTCGGTGTCGCTGTGGCGTTGCCGACCGGTCTGATCGTCCCGGTCGTCAAAGACGCCGATCGGCGCACGGTCGGCGATTTAGCCAGCGAAATCCATCGCCTGGTCGATGCCGCGCGCAACAATAAGCTGAGACCTGACGAATTCCAGGGTGGGACGTTCACGATCAGCAATCTGGGGATGCTCGACGTGGAGACGTTCACAGCGATCATCAATCCGCCTGAAGTGGCAATCCTTGCCGTGGGCGCCATCCATCAGGTTCCGGCAGTCTGGAATGACCAGGTTGTCGTGCGCCAGCAGATCAAGATGACGCTCTCTTCAGACCACCGCGCGGTCGATGGCGCGATGGCGGCCTATTTCATGCGCGACTTGAAGGGGTTCATCGAACATCCCGCTACCCTGCTCATGTAATCAGCAGTGCCATTGTGCGCCAGGGATGGAGTTTGATCTCTGTCCCTGGCGTTCTGTGTGCGCGTGTTTGGCCCCTGGCAGCCTTTACTGAGCATCCTGACAATGTTGGTCAGGAAGAACCGCTCTACGGCGTGTCCCAATTGGTCAGGGATCCTGGTCGTATATCCTGGAAGGGGAAAGTCGCTGCTGGTCTGTTGCGCATTGATGGCGGATCCTCAGTCCATGCGTCAGGCTGAAGCAAAATTACAGCCGGTCGTTCTGCCCAACATCGCCAATAGTTTAATAATGTGAAGTACATCGCATTGACTTTATTCATATTATTAGCTATGCTGCGAGTGCACCTGTCACGTCATTGATTATTTTTCGTCTGGATCGTTCGCAACGACAAAGGAGATAGCACCGTGACTTCCCGACTTGGCATCTTCCTGCGTATTCTGCTAGGAATCGCTTTGGGGACCATCGTCGTCATCCTCATTCTGCGCTATGGCGACCAGAGTGTGCCTGAAGCGGCCCCGAGCCACCTCTACCAGCCCGGGAATCCCGCCTGGCCAGCGGCGATTATCTGGTGGAGCTCCGCGGGCGCCGCCGCTGGGATCATTGCGGGCTTTGTCGCACTGCGCATCAAAGGCTCCACGGTCGGTTTCAGTCTGGCGACGCTCTTCCTGATCGATGTGTGTGTTGGGAGCATCCTGGCTGGTGTCTGGCTGCATGCTGCCGGTCCACTCATGTTCAGCGATCTCGTAAAACTCGGGGCGATTGACAGCTTTTATTTCATCGCCGTCTCCACGGTCCCGGCAGTTCTGGGCCTCTTCGCGGGATCCTTGATGGCGGGCGCCATCGATGTGGCGATCGATCGCCGCTCGGCGCTGGAGATCATGCCAGACGAACTGCGTGAGCAATATGAGCATGAACATCCGAAACATCGCGGTTTTGGCCAGAGTTGAGGTCAGGCAACACGAATAAGGTCGCTGGGGTGATTTGCGAATATGCCGCTCCAGTCGGGCGAGGCCTGGCAACTATCCTCAGTGTAGCAGCCCCACGGCTTCAATGGCTAAGAGGAGCGCGAAGACCAGCATCAAGCTGCCCGACCCCCGCCGAATCCAGCGCGTTGCCCAGCGTGAGAGCCGCGCGCTGAAAGCCGCCCCAACAATGAGCAAAAGCAGAAAGAAGAGCCAGGAAGCCGTGACCGCGCCAGCCGCGAAAGGTAACCGCGCGGTGGCGGCTTGCGCGGCGATGGCGGCTCCGAGCACCGCGACCGTATCCAGTATCGCGTGCGGATTGCCCCAGGAGAAACCAATCCCCACGAGGACCAGACGCGGGAGCGATGGCGCTTGTGGCGTTGCATGCTGGTTGGCGGTGATTGCACCATCCTTGCTCACTGCTGCCTCAGCTACTGGGCGCAGGGATCCGATGCCCAATATGAGCAGGAACATGATGCCCAACGTGAGGAGCGCCAGCCGCAACAGTGGATATCGGGCGAAGATCGCCGCGACGCTGGTCGCGCCAAGCGCGATCAGCAGGGTATCGCATACTGACGCCGTCAACGCGGCGATGGTGCCACGCCGCCAGCCGCCCAGCAGCGCGCTATTCAGCACGAAGAGATTTTGTGGCCCGATGGGGAGGATCATCGCTAGCCCGAGGGCCAGTCCGGTAAAATAGGACATAATAGATCTCACATCATGATAAGTTTAACTAATGCACCGCGCGCGTGTTGGCCTGGTCTCTCGGCATCTCATGGCCAGCGGCAAGTCGGGGGTGTCCAATCGCGCTGACTCCTCGCGCACTCATCCCATCTTGCTGCTTGCAGGCGCCAGGCTCTGGAGCCGCCCAAGCTGTGGCCACAAGCGGCTGATCAACACCACCACCAGGATCGTCCCTACCCCACCAGCGACTACCGAGATCATCGGTCCAAAGAGCGCCGCGGCGAAGCCTGATTCGAAACCGCCGAGTTCGTTGGAAGTCGAGACGAAGAGGCTACTGACAGCAGAGACTCGGCCTCGCATCGCGTCTGGCGTCGTGAGCAGCAAGAGCGAGCCGCGGATGACGACGCTGATGTTGTCAAATGCGCCCAGCAGAAAAAGCGCCAGCAGGGTCAAGGGCAACCAGCGCGAGATACCAAAAACGATCGTTGCCAGGCCGAAGCCCGCAACCGCCCACAACAATATTCGCCCGGCATGGCGCCAATCCTGGCGATGCGCGACAGCAAAGGCCATCATGATCGCCCCTACCGATGGCGCGGCGCGCATCCAGCCAAGTCCGACCGGACCAACCTTGAGTATGGACAAGGCATATATTGGCAAGAGGGTCGTCGCGCCACCGAGCAGGACTGCGAAAAGGTCCAGGGTGATAGCGGAAAGGATGATCTGGTTTTGCCAGAGAAAGCGCCAGCCATCTACGAGCGCACGCCAATCGCGCGGGCGGGCGGCGAAGACCACCGGTCGCGTCTTGACGGTTGCCAGCAGGGCGACGACGCTGATCAGCATGAGAACATACAGCTTGACACTCCCCCGGCTAAAGCACGGGGGATTCTTGGTTCACTCAGTGCCCTTGCCCGTCGCCCTCACGGACGGCGTGTAGCGGAGCGTCTGTCCCCAAGCGTTTCTCCATGTTCCAAGACATGACCGTTTCCCTGTGCCCCAGGGTACGGAAAGGAAGGATGCGATGAAGTCCCATCACCCGGTAGGGAGACAATGCTTCGGCTTGCGCCTCTCTTCGCCAGACTTCTTTCCTATTTTACAACCATGCTACTGGGAAATCAAGGGCCGCGTCCTGCGTCGGGCCGTTTCATCCCCCGCTTGAAAGACCGGGGCTTTCACGGCCCTTTCCTGTAAAGATGATGGTAGCATGACCCGTCGCGCCGATGGCGAAGCCTGCCAGTGTCGGGCCGAGAATCGCCGCGATCTGAAAGATCGAACTATTCCAGGTTACGGCCGAGGCGTACAATTCCTCTGGAATCGTCTGCGAAAGGAGTGCCGTGAGCGCCGGAAAACTGAAGCCACTCGCCGAACCGAGCAACAGCAGGCAGAGATAGATCAAACCAACCGGCCCATGCCAGTACGCAATCAGCGCCAATCCGAGTACGCTCAGCGCCGCGACGCTCTGCGCACCCATGGCAATGCTGCGCCGGTCAGAGCGATCGATAATCTGACCGGCGGGCAACGACAGCAGGATAATGGGAATGACCTGGACCAGGCCAACGAATCCCAGTGCCAGCGCGGAACCGGTCCGCACATACAGGTTCCAGCCAATCGCGACCTCGAGCATCTCTGCGCCGAAGCTGGAAAGGAACCTGGCGGCGGTGAAGCGCTGGAAATTTGGCAAACGCAGGACCGCGTATGGATCATGAGCCGGACTGCGTGCCGTCACTTCGGCGCGCGCCACGCGCTCACCTCGTTCAGTCGGCGCAATTCCTCGGCGCTCAAGGCGATGGTGGTCGCATCCAGCAGCTCCTGGAGCTGCTCAACGCTCGTCGCGCTGGCAATCGGCGCCGTGACCGCGGGTTGGGCCATCGTCCACGCGAGCGTCATCTGCGCGACTGTCTTGCCATGGGTTGCGGCGATCTCCGACAGCGTGTCGAGGATCGCGAAGTTGCGATCGGTCATCCGCCGTTGCATACCACCCGCC
>DAIDHM010000021.1 GCA_027459705.1 Ktedonobacteria bacterium
AGGCGGTGGTCAGCGCGATCGACGACTGTTGCAACGTCGCCCGCGCGCCCATGTTACTGGGATCGTTGGCGACCGCCTGCCACCCATTCCAGAAATTGGACAACTGCGCGCCCAGGCCCGTCGTCGCGGGTTCTGGCAAAATGCCCTGTAGCTGTTGATATTGCGTCTGCAGCGTTGACCACTGACCAGAGAGCTGATTCTGATAGCGATATTGTATGTCCAACAAAGGATCGCGCGAGCGATTGATACCCGCCACACTGACCCCGGTCCCAAGCTGGCCCGCGCTCATGGGGCGGACCTGGGTCGGGATGGTATAAGGGGGGCTGGGAACGAGATCGACCGTCTGCTGAGAATAGCCGGGGGTGTTCGCATTGGCCACATTATGGCCAATCGTCTCGATCACCGCCTGGTCCGCGGAGAGCGCGGTATCGGCCGTGTTGAGCGTCATGAATAACGATGGCATTGGTTCCCTCCATGCATCTGGCGTCGGACCTTCGGGTGTGCGGCGATAGCGAGCGAACATCGCTCTGTGGAACGCGCCCCATGGCGCGGCGCGCGTCGGCGAGCCGCGCGGTCAGGCACGATAGTCAAGGATAATGCTGGCGCGCTGTTCTGGCGTGGTCGTCCCATGTCCATCATAGAGCGGGTGCCGCACGAAGCGGAGCGCCTGCTGAAGGACGGGCCGCGCGACCTCGCGGACCTGCGCGATGAGTTGGGCATTGCTGGCGTTGATCTGGCGCAGGCGTCGGACGCGCTCACTCAGCGCGATGGCGGCGGCATCCAGCCGACGTGCGTCATCCAGCGAGGCGGCATGCTGGCGCAGTTCGCGCAGTGTGGGCATGGCACCCGAGGCGGGGAGATCGAGCACGCGCGCCCAGCGTTCACAGGCATCCTGGCGCTGGCGTTCCAGCAGCTGGGCTTCGGCGACGATGCGTTCTTTGGCGGCGATGACCCGCGCGAGATCCGCCAGGTTGTTCTGCCCGATGGCTACGCGCTCCTCTTCGGAGAGCGTCAGCAGCTCATCATATAAAGACCGTTGGCGTTCCAGGTTGGTCAATAATCCATCGAATTCGACGATGGCCTGACGCGTTCCTTCGCCCTGAACCATAGCAGGCGCCTTCCTTTAGCGGGAATTAGCGAGGATTCGGACCAAGGAGCCGCGACGCGAGTTGGGTGACTTCCGTCGGCGAGAGTTCCTGGCCAGACTGCTGACGGGCGGCTGCCACGACCTCCGGGCGCACCTCAGGGGTCTGCTTGGCGAGGGCAAGCAGTTGGGCGAAACGCTGCGCACCCTGTGAGATCTGGACGACAGCGCCGGGTTGCACCGTGCTCCCCGTCTGTATGCCGGATGCCGGGTAGCCCGTCCCTGATCCGATGCTGGTCGCGTCGGAGCTTGATCCTGCCGAGTTGGCGCCATTTGTGCCAGAGGTCGTACGAGTTCCCCCCAGACTGCCGATATTGGCCGTGTTGGAACCCTGTGCTGGTACTGATCCACTGCCGGAAGATCCGCCGACGGCGGCGCCCGTCGTGCTATTGGCTTGTGCCGCTTGCGTATCGTAGATTTTCATCTTGGCGGCATTGGCGCGGTCCGCCGCTGACAGCGCGCCTGAGAGCGAGTTTGGTGACATATGCTGGCCTCCAGTTTCCGTACTGATGGCGTGGTGCCGTATGCCGCGCATACCGCATGCGCCAGAGGCGCACAATCCACTCCCCTGTCCATCATATCGGCGGGGCCTAAGGGGAACTTTAGGGCGAATGAGCCCAATTTCGACGAATTTTCAAACCGGATGGTCCGGCCCCGCCGGATGGTCCGGCTCAACAGGATGATCCGGCTCAACAGGATGGATCCTCACCCATAGGAGATCTCCTGTCCCATCCTATCGCAGAATCCCGACACCATCGCCTGGACCAACGGGAACATTGGATGGAATCGGCACGTCTATTGGATCGAAGCACGATGCGCGAAGGAGAGTGGATATGCGCGACCATCTCATCCGGGGTTATCTCTGGACGGTCCTATCAGCGGGTTGCATGATCGTGGCGACCCTGGTGGCCACGGCGCTCTTTCCGTTGCTCCAGTTTGCTGGTGTGCCACAGAATGTCATCCTGCGCAGTATCCCCGGCTCCGGCATGCTGACCGTGGTCGATGTGGCGGGTGGGCCGACGCTTTTCCCGATCCCCCTGCCCGATCTCGCGTCAAGCTTCGGCGTACTGCTGGTAGCAGCGCTGCTCGGGTTGGTCATCTTGCTGCCACATTACCTGGCCGTGCGTCGCCTGGAGGCGCGCGACCCACCGGATGGTCCGGTCCCGCCGGATGGTCCGGTCCCGCCGGCCCGCGGGAGCATTGAACGCATCCTGGCGTTGGATCTGCTGGCGCTTTTCGGCGGAGGGATCGCCATCAGCGCGGCAACGACAGCGTCCGCGGCATGGCTACGATTCATCCCCGGCCCAGCAATCATCTTCTATGACCCCACTGTCGCTGGCCAGGCCCTGGCGTTGGCGTTCGCGCTGGCATTTGGCGCGATGCTCGGGCTGGTCGCGCTGGAACGACGCCGCACATATATCGCGCCGCCGCCCGCTGGCGGGACCGGACCATCCGGTGGGACCGGACCATCCGGCGGATCGCCCGTGTTCGCGCGACGGTTGTCGTCGGGCCTGATGACCGCGCCGCAGATCATCCTGCTCGGCCAACTGATCCTGACCGGCGGCGGCGCGATCCAGGCGGTGATCTATGCGTTCACCCTGACACCATCGCCGTGCTACACGCAACCGGTCCTCTGCAATGGTATGCTCCCCCAAATCCCGACCAATTCCCTCGGGACAGCGCTGATAGCGCTCGCTGGGTTGGTGGCCTTTGCCTGGACAACGCGCGACGCCGGATGGTCCGGTCGCCCTGGCCTCCAGATGGTCGGGTCCCAGGCGCGAGGTCTGCTCTTTTTAGCATTGGCGGAATGTTTCAGCGCTCTCTACCTCGGCAGGCTGGTCTATCAGATCGTGTGGTCGAGCCAGACAAGCGGTCAACTGACGCTCTTGCCCAGCGCGTTCTTCACCGCTTATGGTGGATTGATCGCTAGCTTTGCCGCGCTGGCCGGTGTCTGCTGGATGGTCCGGCCCTGGTGGCGCGAGCGCGATAACGTTGCGTCCACCACCCGTCGCCTGGCGCTGGCGGTGTTGGCGGTGGCGCCCACCATCGCGCTCTGCCTGGCGATCTACAGCGTCTATGCGGGATACCGCTTCCACACCTTCAGCGATCCAGCCACCCTGGCCGGTCTGCTCGGCCAACTGGTCGTGGCCGCACCGCTACTCGCGCTGATTCCCCTGCTCTTGCGCCATGCATCAACGCCACAGCCTGTTGATCCGTCCACGCCGACTGGTTCGATCACACCGGGGCCAGAACCAGATGCACCACGAGCCGCGAGTCAATCTGTGTGATCCGGCCGCTATCCAGTCCCAGCAAAGGGCGGATACGCAGATGCAGAGCACCGCGAGCATCTCGGGATATTGCGGGGAACGCGGTGCGAGGCGCCGCATCCCCCACGCGCCCGCGCAGATACAACATGAGGTGGCGCGCCCCCAACCGTTCCTGGCGTGTCACACGACACAGAGCGACGGTCCGAGACGCGCCTATTTTGTATTTCGCTGGCCATACGCCACTCGCGGGGTGGCGCGTGGACCTCAGCGAGGATAGGGCCGCGCTGGTTCTCATCGGGGATCCGCGATAGTGAAACGCCGATAGGCGCCTGGAACATAGCGCTCACTCCGAAGTTCGTCGCGCAAGCGCAGCAACTGACCTTCTAGATGATAATCGAACGTCGCAACGTCCTCGTGGAACCGTTTCCCGCGCGCGGCTTTGCGGTAGGCGAGCAGCAGGTTTGAAAAATCCGCAACTTGATCAAAAAGCGAGCGTTGTTCTTCCAGTTCCGCCATTATGCCAGATCCATCCATGGATGCCATCGCGATCCTATTCCCCTTACCCACATTTCGATCCTGCTCTGTTCAGTCTACACAAGACTCCAAATGTCGATGGGGGCGAGGATGGCGATTTGGTGGTGCGTGTATACTGGAAATAGAGGATAGTGTATTGAGAAAGGAAGTCACGATGGCCGCCAAAAAAATTTTTCCGCGCTTCGCGCGGAATGGGCACGCGCGACTATCTGTCCCATGACGCCATGATCATGGGACAGATAGAATGTGAGAACAAAGAAAATTTAGCGTGAACCAGGGACGGGAACGCGCGCGAGGCGAATCCCAACGTCGTCGTAGGGGTAGCCTGGACCGCGCCTGCTGCGATACGCCGCGCGCGCGTTCGAGGAAACGAGCCACCACGAGCCGCCACGCAGCACGCGATAGTTTCCTGAATAAATGCTGCTCGTCCACTCCCACACATTGCCCGCCATATCGTGGCAACCGTAGGGGCTGGCATCGCCGCGCTCGGCATAGGCCCCCACCGGCGTCGTCGTGCCTGGCCCTCCATCGCTGGTATTGGCTTTCGTCTTGTCCCAGGTGTCGCCCCACGGGTAGATCCGCGCCGTCCTGGTCGATGCATCCCAGCGCGCCGCCTTTTCCCACTCCTCTTCGGTCGGTAGACGCCAGCCATGGTCCCCCGTCGCCTCACCGAGCCAGGCCAGGTAGGCCTGCGCGTCCTGCCACGAGACAGTGACGACGGGGTGGTCAGGATGCTGGAGCTGGCGGTCCCAATCCGAGGGTTTGGGAACCTGGCCACCCGGCGTCGCCAGCGCGCGGGCATATTCCGCCACCGTCACCGGGTACACGCCGATCTGGTACGCACCCAGCGTCACCTCGTGCCAGGGTTCATAACCGCTATTACCTTTCGTGCCCATCCAGAACGGCCCGGCGGGGATATCGACCATCGGCGGCAGGATGACCTCGGCCGCGCCGAAGCGCCGCAAGACGAACGGCGCCTGGAGCGGCGGCGCGAACGTCGCCAGCCGTCGTGGCAGGATGGCATCGACCCGCACCTGTTCCTGGCGTTGCGCTTCCTGGCGGGCGCGCTCTGCGGCAGCAACAGCATTTTCACGGCGCTGCCACCAGTCAGAGCTGCCGGGAGCAATCTGGAGAGCGCTGTCGCAGGTCGCCAGGGCCTCTGCAAAGTTGTTGGCCTGCATGGCCGTGTCATACGACGCCACGAACGGCGCCAGTCTGGCGGCCAGGGCGCGCTGTGCCCACTCGGCGTCGCCGGGGGCGAGACGCAACGCTTCCGCCGCGCGCTGCGCGGCTTCGGCGGCGCGCCCGGTCGCGAGCAACGCGGTGTAGAGTTCCACCAATACGCTCAAGCGGAGCTGGTGGTCCTCAAATGGCGTCAAGCCATAGGCCAGCGTCAGCGTCGCCACCGGG
>DAIDHM010000029.1 GCA_027459705.1 Ktedonobacteria bacterium
AGCAGCACATACGATGATGGAACTCCTGCTCACCACCTTTCAGTTAGTCGAGACCTTGCCACTCTACCCGCCAGCCTGGGAGGCGCTCACAGATCGCTGGGATCATCCCGTCTGGGCGGCGGCCAAGGTCTCCCTGGCACAGTATGTCGTCTCAGAGAATACACGCGACTTTCCACCGCAAGAGGCGGACGGCCATTATCGTCATGAGGGCATCCAGTACCTCTCCGGCGAAGCATTCCTGCGCCTCGTCGCGGGAACCGAGCTCGAATAATAGTCCTGAATAGTGATGACCGGGCAAGAGATACTTCATATCGAATCCCGTATGCGCTACCACCTCACCGCGACTCCCGATGGCCACCATCAGAGGTCGCGGCATTTTTTGTGTTTTTGCCTGATAAGCGACGCGGCCGCGTCGCGTCAGGCGCGGCGGCGCATTTGGAGTCATGCACGGCAAAGGGTCGCGGCGCTAACCATCAGCCATCCAGGCCCCACAGGCCGGGTTGCGCGTTCCGTTCCGGTTCATCCTTCAGCGGCAACCCCAGGTGCAGCGAAGCCTGGCGCATGGCGACCCGACCGCGTGGGGTGCGCGCGATAAAGCCTAAAAAGAGGAGATACGGTTCAATGACATCTTCCAGTGTCTCGGTCGCCTCACTCAACGATGCCGCGAGGGTCTCGACGCCGACCGGGCCACCGTTAAATTTCTGAATCATGTCAAGCAGATAGCGACGATCGATGGGGTCCAGTCCGAGCGCGTCGATCTCCAGCGCATCGAGCGCATCATGGGCGACGTCGCGTGTGATCGTCCCATCGGCACGGACCTGGGCATAGTCGCGGACGCGGCGCAATAGTCGATTGGCTATGCGCGGCGTGCCGCGCGCGCGGCTGGCGATCTCGGCAGTACCCTCCGCCACCAGTGGCACCTTCAAGATCGCCGCGGAACGTTCGATAATCTGTCCCAGCGCTACGGGGTCATAATAGTCCAATCGGTAGAGCGCGCCGAAACGGTCGCGCAAGGGCGCGGAGAGCGATCCCAGGCGCGTCGTCGCCCCCACGACGGTAAAGCGTGGCAAGTTCAGGCGAACGCTGCGCGCCGAAGGACCTTTGCCGATCATGAGGTCGATGGCGTAGTCTTCCATCGCCGAGTACAGCCGCTCTTCGACGGTGCGGCTCAGGCGATGGATCTCGTCGATGAAGAGGACATCGTTAGCTTCCAGGGCCGTCAACAGCGAGGCCAGATCGCCGCCATGCTCAATCGCCGGACCCGAAGTCATCTTCAGATTCCCGCGCATCTCCGCCGCCAGGATGATTGCCAGCGAAGTCTTGCCCAGACCCGGCGGTCCATATAAGAGGACGTGGTCGAGCGCCTCATTGCGGCCACGCGCCGCATCCAACAGGATGCGCACCTGGTCTTTGACACGGTCTTGCCCGATATAATCGTCTAGCACTCGCGGGCGCAGACTACCCTCGGTCTGATCTTCGTCGGACCAGTTCGGCCCCACCACTCGGTCGCTCATCGTCCTCGTCGCTCAATCTGAACACACGTTCTTCAAAGCTATCTCTTTCAGTATACCATATCTTCCTTCCCGGTCTACTGCGCGCCGACGGATGCCAAGGGGGAACGCGGGCGATAGGGGGAACGCGAATGATTGAAATCGCGACTATGGTCCACGGGCCACGAAGCCCGTCTGCACGGGCTGGGCATCGGCTGGTAGGCGCGACGTTCCCCCCGCCGTCGACGCGCCTACTTGCAGACGAGGATGCATGGCAGGCTGGAGCCTGTCAATTAGGAGCGCAGCGAGTTATTCCTATGATGGTGAGGCGCAACGGGTGCATGTGCGCGTGACGAGCAATGACAGCATGACGATCACCACCACGTTGGCGGCTTCGTAGAGGTGCGCATGACGAGCGGGACGACGGCGGTGATAAAAAATTACCACGCTGGACCGGCGACGGCAAAGAACGTGGGCAGCACGGATAGTTATATGACGGCGGATAGCCTGATTTTAGGGAACGGTCACTATCTGACGCACATGCGCGATCTCGTCAGCATGAATTGGGCGAAGCTCCGAATCCGCCAAGGTTTCGACCGCAATAGTCTTGCCCCCTAATGTGACAAATTCAACGGTATAGCCTTGCCCTCCGGCATGCACCATTACAATGGTCCCAATATCCCCAGCCGTCAACCCGAACTGTGGGAGATCTACATTCAAGACAGCGCGGTCCAATTCTTCAAGCATAGGTGCTTCCTCTTCTTTTCAAGGATGCGGATACGCAGTGACGAGTCGTGGTATGCTCGCATCAGATGCGATAAACCACACACTACGGACCAATGGTTGCCTTCCGTCCGGAACTTGCAAAGGCCCTTCAACTACGTACCGTGTCCCATATGGCGTATTGATGGCAGCGACGACATCATTATCTGCCACGTGTTGCCTTAGTGTCTGGGCGAATATCTCCCACTGATCCGCGCGAAAGCCGAAGCGACTAAAAAATAAGGCTTTTCCATGGCCATCAGGATGGCTGAAAGAGAGCAAGTACGCAACGACTTTCTGCTCTGGGACAATGGCTGAAGCAAACTCCGGAAGCTTCACCGAGCAATATCCACTCCTTTCTTCCCATAGTGTAGCATGAACAATATAGCAGTGGACCGTACTACTGTTGGCTTGTTTGGCGATGAAAAAGCGGGGCTATGTGGCACTTCATGTTCCCCATTCATCCGCCTTCGCTTGCGCGATCACGATCGGGGAAACCTAATCCGCCTAGGGGGAAGGCCGGCGATTGAAATCGCGCCTAAGGTCCACGGGCCACGAAGCCCGTCTGCACGGGGTTGGGCATCGGCTGGCGGATCGCGGGTAGGGGGTGGCATCTGCCTTGCGCAGATGCGGATCAATAGAGAATACTATGTTCTCCATTGATCCGCAATCTCACCGCGATCATGATCGCGGAAATCCCATCCGCTCAGGTGGATTTTGTGGCCTGCAGGCCTTTAGGCGCGAATTTATTCACCCGCGCCAGCCAGGGACCTGCGCCTGCCGGGCACTCATGCTTCCCCGCCCATGGTTTGCTGCGCCCGAGGGCCGCTACTACGGCCGGGGAACCACCAGTTCCAGCGGCCCAGCAACCGCATCGTCGCGGGCACCAGCAAGAGCCGGATGATCGTCGCGTCAACGGCGATTGCCACCACCAGGCCTACACCCAGTTCTTTCGTCAACGTCAACTGGGTGAAGATAAAGGCGCCTGAGACGACGACGATGATCAGTGCCGCACTGGTGATCACCCCTGCCGTCTTCTGGACTCCATAGGCCACGGCGTGGCGGTTATCGCCGGTTTTGACAAACTCTTCGCGGATCCGCGAGAGCAAGAAGACCTCATAGTCCATCGAGAGGCCGAAGAGGACGCAGAACAGAATGATCGGCGTCGTCATCTCCAGGAATCCCTCAGAGGAGAAATGCAGCTGGCTGCTGAGGTGCCCCTGCACAAAGACCCAGACCATCGCGCCATAAGCCGCCGCGACAGAGAGGACATTCATCACCACCGCTTTGATAGGCAAGAAGATGGAGCGGAACATGATCAGCAAGACGATATACGTCGAGATGAAAATGAAGAGCAACGACCTGGGAAAATTGCCATAGAGGAAATTGGCCAGGTCAATGCTCACTGCTTGCTCACCCGTCACTGAGATATGCAGGGGCGAGCTCCCCTCCAGCGCGCGCAGTTGCGTGACGACATTACGCGAATTATCGGTATCGATCTGCGCGCTCGGTTCAACTGTGATAAGTGTCGTGTCACCATTGGTCGTCCCTGAGACGAGCTGCGCCAGTTGCGGGTTCTGGCTATATGCGCCGGTCGTATACAGTGCCTGGTATTGCGCGCAGGTGAGTTGGGGATTGCTGACCAATCCCTCCGTATTCTGCGTATGTGGAATCGCGGCGATGCGCGCTGTGAGGTCGCAGAGTTGCTGGATATTCGTGGCGTTCATGATCGGCGAGCCGTCGGCAGTCTGGACGACCACAATTACCGGGCTGGTCTGCGTTGCCGGAAACTGCTGATTCAAAATCGTGTTGCCAAAGCGATTGGGATTGTCTGGTGGCAGGGCGGTGATTCCTGGCAGCCCAACGCGCAGGCTCAGGGCTGGCGCCGCCAGCACGGCTAAGAGTGCCAGCACCCCCAGCGCCACTGGCACAGGATGCGCCATCACGAACAGCGCCACCCGCTCCCAGAAACCCGGTCGTTCACTGGCGGGAATATGCCCATGTAGGTTGCGGTGGCGCCAGGGTCGCGGGATCCTCGTCGCGATGACACGCTGTCCCAGGACGCCCAACACGGCCGGCACCAGTGTCAGAGCGCCCAGCACCGCGGTCGCCACAATGATCACCCCGCCAATCGCCAGGGAAGTCATGAAGGCAATGCCGATCAGCGCCAGCGCGCTAAAGCCAATCAAGACCGTCAGTCCCGAGAACAGGATGGCCTCGCCCGATGTGCTCATCGCGATGGCCACTGCATCGCGCACCTGATGGCCCGCCCGCAGTTCATCGCGGAAGCGGCGCACAATGAAGAGCGAATAGTCGATCGAGATGCCAAGACCGATGATGGTCGCGATATTGACCACATAGATCGACATCTCGGTATGCAGCGAGATGGCGAAGATCAACGCCAGGGTGATGGGGATCGCGACGATTGCCAGCCCCAGCGGGATGGCCGCCGAGATCAGCGTCCCGAAGACGAAGATGAGCAGAATGGCCGCAATCGGTAGCG
The DNA here is from genome assembly GCA_027459705.1 of Ktedonobacteria bacterium. Classification (GTDB taxonomy): domain Bacteria; phylum Chloroflexota; class Ktedonobacteria; order Ktedonobacterales; family JACDGC01; genus DAIDHM01. The sequence continues at coordinate 4,756 of DAIDHM010000029.1, forward strand.
TCACCTCTTCTGCCTGCCGCAGATCCGAGGTGGTCGTCACGGTGATGTCATTATAGGTCTGTGGATCGCCCGTGACGTAGGTCCGCGCTGGTCCATCTGTAGGGAGAATCTTGTGGAAACTATCCATCAGATTCATCGCCGAGTCAGAGGACGTATTGAAATCAACGCTGAGATAGGTGCTTTTCCCATCCTGGCCGATCGCTGTGGCGGGGATAGCGTTGGGGAGTGACGTGGCGCACAGATTCTGGGTGCCCTGTGGCAATGTGACGCGCGTCACGTCCGTAAATTGACAGACTGTCGGAATAAAATTGAGCACTTGCAGTTGATAGGTGACGTCGGTGACGGGAGTGGACGTGGATTGGAAGACCACCACGACCGAAGGGAGGGCTGGAGTAAACTTCTGGCCCAGGATCGTGTTGGCATGCGTCGATTCACTCCCCGTCATGGCGAAACCACCATTACTGAGATGATCGGTGACCTGCGCGCTAAATGGGACACTGACAACGACAGCTATCGCCCAGAAGGCGATAACCAACCAGCGGAAACGAAAGATCAACTGGCCATAGCGGATACCCAGGCCAGGGTGTGGGGGTGGCGGAATAGTACCACTCTCGGGATCGCTGGTGCGGATATCCAGGCGATCAGAGTCTTCCAAGTGCGATTGCATGGTGAATTTGTCCTTCTTCAAACAGCGTCGAAGTACATGCTCTACATTACCAGGCATATCATACGCTGAAATGTCGAGAGCACGCTACCAGGGTACCAGCGAAATTCTCCGGCGCATTCTCCGAAAATTCCCGATACTCAGGACTGGCGGTACAATATGAGAGAGAATATCCCCGAAGGTGAGAGATCCCCCATGCTTGACCATCAGAATCTCGATCATAGTCGGCGCTGGCACGCCCATCGCTATGTGTACGCGGTCGCGTCGCGTCGTGCCCAGGGTATCTCTATCGGCATAAATTTGAATGTAGACATGATCTGTAATTTTGGCTGTGTCTATTGCGAGGTACTGCGCGGCGTCGTCCCAGCGACGCGCCTGGTCGACCGCGAAGTGGTGCTGGCGGAACTCCGCTTGATGTTGGAGGAAGCCGCCAATGGGCGGCTCGCGCGCGACGAACGCTTCGCGGGTCTGACCCCCGACGGCGCGTTGCTACCGGTCCGTGATATCGCCTTCTCGGGTGACGGCGAGCCAACCTCATTCCGCAATTTTGCCGAGGTCGTCGCGGATGTCATCGCGCTACGCGATGCGCTGGGTATGCACGCGCTCAAGATCGTGGTCATCACAAATGCCTCACTGTTTCACCGACCACGGGTGCAGCAAGCGTTACAGGCAGTCTATGAAGCTGGCGGTGAAGTCTGGGCGAAGCTGGACGCCGGGACCGCGGAATACTTTCGCGAAGTGGATGCCACTCGCATCCCTTACGCGCGCATCCTGTCGAATATCGCTTCGCTGGCACAGACGCAGCCCCTCGTCATCCAATCCTGCTTCATGCGGCTGCATGGGCAGGGTCCTGATCAACGCGAGATCGCTGCCTATCGCGATCGGTTGCGGGCGATCGTCGCTGACGGTGGCCAGATCGCGCGCGTGCAGGTCTACACGGTCTCGCGACCGCCTGCTGAACGTTATGTCACCTCATTGACATCAGTGGAACTTGAGGCGATTCGGCAGGTGGTGGCGGAGGGTCTGCCAGATATTGTGGTGGAGCGTTATGACGGAGCCTGGGATGGAGATGCGGCGGCCGATTGAAAGATCGTGCCGCCGCGCGCTACTTATTCGTCGCTGTCGTTGGGGATGAGTCCCTGGCGTAATCCATAGATCGCCGCCTGGGTGCGATCGCGGATGCCCAGCTTCGAGAAGATATTGCTGAGGTAATTCTTCACTGTTTTCTCGGAATAGGCCAGTTTGTTCGCGATCTCGCGATTGCTCAGACCCGCCGCGACATAGCGGATGATCTCGATCTCGCGGTCGGTCAGCATATTCAAGCCGCTGGCGGGTTCGACGGACTGCGAGAGTCGGCGATACTCGGTAACGACGGTACCAGCGACCTCAGGCTCGATCAAAACGCCACCATTGTGCACCGTGCGAATCGCGGCGAGGACTTCCTGTGCCTGCGAATTTTTCAGCAGGTAGCCACGCGCGCCAGCTCGCATCGCCTGCAAGACCTGATGATTATGGCGATACATCGTCAGGACGATCACGGCCGTCTGTGGCATTTCCTCGGTGATCTGTCTGGTAGCAGCCAGACCATCAATGATGGGCATGTTGATATCCATCAGGATGACGTCCGGCTTGAATTGGCGGGCTTTGGCGACGGCATCCAGGCCATTGGTCGCCTCAGCCACCACGACGATATCGGTCTCCAGCTCCAGCACGCGACCTAATAATTCGCGAAAAAGTCCATGGTCATCCGCCAGCATGAGTTGAATGGTTTTGCCGCGCGGCGTGCTCTCGGGCCGCGCCACTGGTCGCGCCACATCAGGCTGAGTCGTCGGCCGTGAGGCGGGGGGGGTATGATGGAGCGGCGCTCCAGGTGGTCCTTTCATAAATGCTCCTACATCTCCTCGATCACATTCCGTGAATACTGAGCTTGGAAGGCATGGTTTGCGGCGCACGCTGAACGTGCGGCGACGTAACCTGTCATTCCTCAGTATGCGCCCCATCACAAAAAAAGCCACGCCGACAAAAAAAGGTGCCGACGTGGCAGCGCTGAAGAGGATGCTCTGAGCTAGCTTAGCAACTCAAGATAGGACTCGACACAAAGTCAAATTCCAGGTCGCTCGGGCTGTTCAGGACGAGAATGTGATCTGGCACGCGGAGCTTGCCCGCGGGCATCACCGCATCGAGATTTGTGAAACGATAACGCGGGTTGCCCATCGCCTCATCGAACAGATTGGGATAAGTCAGGAGGAAGATGCCGAACGGCCGCGGATGATCCAGGTCGCCGATCATCCCCCAGAGGTACGTCGCATACCAGAAGTACTCCAATGTATGGCGCATCGGGGGAGAAGCATACGGGTAAAGCCGCGCGAAACGCTGAATTCGGCCACGGATTTGGGCCTGGCACAGATATGGTATCATGCCCATGACGATGCTGAGGTAGTCAGGTGGCCAGGCATAGGCATCCTCAAGGCTTGACCGACGGAGCTGCATCACACATGGTAACCGATGCTGCCGCAGAGAAGCCTGGAATTCCTCGAAATCAGGAAATATATCGAAGGGGTGTAACGACCATTCGATATATCTCCTGAGGATGATGTCTATTGAGGTGGGTTCTGGTAGGTTCGATGCCAAGTTCGCTTCTCTGTCTGATAAGAGTTCATCGAAGGTTGACCGTCCCATAGTGTGCTCTATAGGAGCATTGCGCAGGTGAAGGGCGAGTTGCAGTTGCTCTCGACGCCAGACCGCATTGCCTGCTTCACGGGGAGTGAGGCTCTCATCATTGTTGGCCATATGTACTTAACCTCCGGGTGCGATAGCGCAGCTTCTAATAACCGATTGTCAACCTTGTTGTCTTTCCTTTCTTGCTGTGTGGTAAGATGCCACTAAGATAATAACTTATGCCAGCGCTGGTTGGCAAGGGTACAGTGGCTGTAGCGGAGACATTATGGTGAAAAAAAACAGTCAACTACGCGGTATATAGGTCGGCGTCCTGCTCGTTTTCAAGTCTTATCTATGCCATCACACCGCTATTGATGCCGGATCATGACCTGGCTTGCTCAGCAATTCGTGCCGTCCTTTCAGTGCAAGATCAGCAAAATTTCAGGTTTTGGCATGATGGTATCTTGTAAAAATTAAAAATATTACCATGCTTCCTCACCCTTTCCTTCGCCATGATCCATAGCCAGCATTGTAATAGTGTATAATGCCTGCGAGGCATCCAAAATGTCGGATAACTCCGTGCCTCTGTCCGGAAAGAGCGGGACGCCAATGGATGAAAGCTTGCCATATGACCATATCTCGCGAGCCCAGGAATTGCTTGGGATCTGGAAGTATGGTGACACCGAACGCAATCTTATCGCGCAAGCCGTAATTGCCAAGAATCACCCCATAAGTGGTGATTTACCATCCGAACCAGTCTTACTGCTGGCCCGGTGTATTGCGCCTGAAAAGCGGCCAGACGCGGAACTGCTGCGTGAGTTATTCATCATCGCGTATCAGCAACCAGATATACCTATGCTGGCACTAGCCTGGCATCTCACTGATGCGCAACCGAATACCTTCTCCGCCCAGCGGGGGCGCGCGATCTACATGCCGCTGACAACCCTCTATGGCCTTTGGAAGATACGCCGTGAACTTGGACAGCGGTATCTCACTCTTTGTGAGCAAGGTCGCGCCAAACAACTTGATCTTTCCATAGCGAAGTATTGCCAGAAATTCGCGGACTCGTTCCTCCGTTTTCATGCTGCTTGTCTGGACGTGTGTGGGGATGGGATTCAGGTAGATCTGCACCGTCCATCGGCATTTGGAACCGATGCGCGTCACTTTCATCATGGCTTGCCTGTAGCGCTCGAAGATGTATCCAGTATGGTCTTGATCGATATCGTGACGGCCACGGATGAGCCATATGCTTGTTATCAGGTCCTGGCAGCTCTGCATCGGCAATGGCGCCACCGCGACGCATCGGTGCAGAGCAATTTTGGTCTCCGCGATACCGTCTATCACCCGCGTTTTAATGGCTATCGCGCCTTGCGCACCACCCTGATTGCCCCTGAGTTCTCCGGCACGCCGGTCATCGTCAAGATCGCCACGCCAGAGATGGCACTGATCAATGAGCGCGGCTATCTGGGAGCGCGCGAGCTGGGTTTTCCAGATGGGATCGGTTGGTGGACTGGTCTCACCTCCGCTCCTCCGCATAGACACCGGTCAAAATCGTATATTATGGTCTTCAGTCGCGATGGGGAAAAAATTGCCGTAGAAGAAGGCAATACAGCGCTGGATTTCGCGTTTCATGTCCATTCAGAGGTGGCCGCGCAGGCTCGGGGGATCCGCATAAACGGCCAAAGAGTATCTCTTGGCCATGTCTTGGAGCCGAACGACCTGGTGAACGTCGATATTGACCGTGGCAATAATTATGTTCAGCCTCATTGGCTTCAAGATGTCAAGAATGCCACCTCACGCCAGAAAATTCGACATGTGCTGCGTCACCTCCCCACATCACTTTCCGTCGGCCAGCAAAGGATCTGGGAGGAGCTCCTCTCTGAATGTGACAAGGTCGGGGTGACCATCAATCATGATGAGTTCAATCAAGCGCTTCAGGATCTGGCGCGAGAGTGGTATCGCGAATCCGTCGGTTCGTTGGAACATGACGCTCTGGAAGATCCAGCCGATGCCCAGGCGATCGCCCAGGCCATTTTGGCGCGTCATCTCGCGCCGCTCATCGTGACGCCAGATCAACAGCCCATGTATGCCCATATCGATCTTGCCAAATGCTGGGCGGAATATCGCCATGATGCCTTGCGGGAGCTGAGTCATTATGGCCGTGTGGCTCCAGGAGAACCGATTGTTGGCGATGTCATCGAGTCATACCCACCGGTGGTGGTTGTGCACCGCACCGGCTGCCGCTGTCGGCCAAAGAGCCCGAGTGGCCAATGGAAGCCGCTGGCCTGGCGCGCGGTGGGGTCGCAAGAATACCTGATCAACATCACCGCTATCGATCGTGCCGCCCTCCTGCGGCCCATTCTGGAGACGATCTGGCACATTGGCGCAGCGGCGCAAGACGGATTGCGTCTGCGGCAAGTCAATGCGAGCGCAGATGAGAAACACCAGGCCAGTATCGAGTTGCTTGTACACGCCGAAGACGACAGCTTAAAGGATCACTTCGAGCATGAGCTCATCGAGATTTGTCAACGTGAGCGTGCGACGTACACGATCATGCAGCACTATCCGCATATGGATATCCCGGCTCTCCCAGGCATGACCCCTTATCAGGTCAATCCATATGCGTTGTCGAGCACTCAGGTGCCCTACCTTTTTTTTGGCCGCGATCAGCAATTTATCCTGCTCTGGCGCGAACTCCTCGCGACCATCGACCCTGCCCATACTGCGCGTGGGCATCTCTTCACGCTGCGCGGGCCCGCGCGCATCGGCAAGACCAGCTTCTTCAAACAATTGCAATATCGTGCCAATCGAGACAAACTACCGCTGATTGTGGCGTATGTCGAATCGAGTGGTGAAATTAAGTCTGATTGTCATGAGATTGCCCGCAGTTTAGAGAAAGCCTGTCGCGAGCGGCTGGGTGATAGAGTTCCGCCTGCACCAGCATTCAAGTCTTTCACGACTTACCCCATGCACACCCTCGCGCTGTATATCGATGCGCTGGCGCCATTGCTTGATGGCCAGCGGCTTGTGATCCTGTATGATGAATTCACCCGTATCGCTGAACACAGTGGTGGCAACAACGATCGGTATCTCGTTGCCCTGCAATCACTTGTGGAACAACGCGCTTTTTTTGCCGTTTTGCTGGGCATTCATCCAGAAATCGAACTTGGCAAAGACGGCCAGCGGCTGGCGCTCACGTATGCAAAACTCATCGACGGCGCCCACCAAATACCGTTGAGTTTGTTTTCTCCGCAGGAGACGCGTCAATATGTCACCGAACCCTTGAGACAGCGATTTGCTTTTGATGAAAGTTACGTGTCAGCACTGTGGGATGCCACGCACGGTCATCCCTATTTGCTGACCATCCTCTGCCACTACATCATTCAGCACGCGCTGGACCAAGCACAGACCCACCTTACAGCAACCGATGTGAATAATCAAGTCCAACACATCATCAATGCCCCCAATACGTATTTTCTACACTTCACCAACTTTTTAAGCCCGCTCCAACAAAATGTGATGAGTGTAGCCGCTGCCGTCGCAACAAAGGGATCCAGTCAATTGCAAGCGATACGCAAAGAGCTCACCCTCTTTCAGAGATGTACCAGCTCTGACATTCATCAAGCGTTGAGGGCGCTCGTGAAACTGGAACTCATCGAATTTCAGAGTGAGGATCCCAACTCAGGCGAGATTTCCATCAAAGTGCCCCTGCTGGCGTGGGTGCTGGCGAAACACTGGCGTCAGTTGCGGCGTGAGATACTTGCATTGAAGGATCGATCTGTGAAATCACCGGGAGGTATGGCCAAGTGAGCCAAACAAGAGAATCGTTCTTTTTGAATCCATTCCACATTTATTTGAATCAACCGAATCCTCTACGGATCTTTGGGCGTAATCGGCTACTCTTCCAATTGGTCAATCTGCTATTTGTAGGCGATGTGCCTGCCTCATGCATCATCAGCGGGCCAAGATATATTGGTAAATCATCCCTCACCCAGACCCTGCAAAATAAAGCCTATATGCGTGACCTCATGGCTAACACATTTCCCGTAAGCTACTCTTTAGAGAATATCGAATTCATCAGAGTGTCCATGAAGAATTATACGGGGAGCACGAAATTCGAACAATTTCTGTGGTATCTCCGGGCGAATGCTCAGACTTCATCGGGGGTGGATCTGGGAGAAAATACTAGCAAAAAACAAGATGATGATGTAAGGTACAGCATGAAAGACATGATTACCGCTGCCCATCCAGAGTTGCGACAACGGCGCTTTGTGGTCATTCTTGATGATGCTGGCGATTTTATAAAAAACAATCTAGAAAATGATATGGATCGTGGTTTACGCCGAACTTCGCATGATGTCGGGATGTTTTTACTGATCGATGATCCAATTGAGGATATTATGCCACCACGCGATCGGACGCAATCCAATACCTCTTTTTTCTTGAATATTATTAACTATATCAATGTAGCGCCGATCACCCTGGCTGATGCTCAGCAGATGATCCATGAATTATTGAACTCACCAGGTGAACAGCTTCAGACATTTTTGCCAGCAGCAGAACGCCATTATAGTATTGCTGCTCAGCCGACGGCGACGGAGAATTTCCCGACCCAGGACTGGAGCGATGCGGAGGTCGCGATGATTCTACGCGTCGCGGGAACCCATCCTTACCTCCTCCTTCAGACCTGCGCGATCTATTATGATATGTATCCTCAGGTGGTTGAGCGCGATAACGCCGCACTCGATAATCTGGAGCAGCGCCTGATAGCCGAGGCCTTGCGCCAGGACGCCATTCGCCAATTGTTAATGTTCTATTGGGAGAAGTCCACAGATATCGAACAACAACGCTTGAACGAGAGCGCTAATGGGAAAAATTATTCCATCAAAGATGGTAACCAGCACGACGAGATCCTGCACCTCGCCAAGCGCACTTTGCTCATAGAATCTGAAGATGGAACTCAGTATAACCTCTTCTCTGAGGTTTTCGCGAGCTTCATCCGCCTGCAAGCCTCGCGGAAACCAGAAACGCCTTCCACACTGACCGGCATTGAAGAAAAACTGAGTCCGGTTGAATTGCGGCTGTGGCGCTATCTGCAATCACGACCGCGGCAACTCATCGAAATCGATGAGCTGATCTCGAGCGTCTGGGATGGAAACCCTGCCAACCGTAACAATCTCGATGGCATTCTCTTTGCTCTGCGCCGCAAATTGGACAGCGCGGGCTATCGCGGGACCGAGGTGATCCGGAACCTGCGCGGCAAAGGGTACGAATTTCATCCCGAAGCAATGAACGGTTAACCTCGTTCGTGTATACTCTCTGCTCAGGTTATCCGGTAAAGACCTTAAGGAGATCGCCTGAGGCGGTCTTGCCTGGCACATGCTATAATCTATCGATGGGGAAGCCCTCATTTTGGAGCACCCTGAGAGACGCGGAGTGTCTCCCATCCCATGCAAGATGGCGAGCCAACGGTTTTGGCTTGTCGCGCGTGCTTGAAGACACGAGAGAGGCATCCTTATGAGTAGTACGGCCACATTGAGCCGCCTCTTTTCCCACATCGAGGCCGATCTGGAGAGCGTTGACCAACTTTTCAGAGAGCGGGCGCGATCCGAGGTCACGTCGTTGAATGACGCCTCGTTGCACGTTATGGGTTCGCAAGGAAAGCGTCTGCGTACCGCACTAACGTTATTGGTTGGTCGACTTTTCACCTACCGGGCGGAAAGACTCATTCCTCTCAGCGCTGGCTTCGAGATGTTGCACCTCGCCTCCCTTGTCCATGATGATATCATCGATCACTCCGCTACGCGTCGCGGGTTGCCCACCATCAATACGCGCTTTGGCAGCGAGGTAGCCATCCTGCTCGGCGATTATTATTTCGCCAAGACGGCGGGATTGATTGCCGATGTCAATGATAACCGTATCGACCGCCTCTTCTCGGATACTGTCGCGACGATGGTCGAGGGCACCATCCTGGAAATGCTCGACGCTGGTCACCTGGACCTTTCATACTCCACCTACCTGCGCCGCATCCGAGGTAAGACCGCCTGCTTGATTGCGGCTTGTTGCCGCGGTGGTGCTACGGTCTGCGAAGCGACTGATGCCCAGATCGCCCAGATGACGGAGTTTGGCCAGAATCTTGGCATTGCTTTCCAGATCATCGATGACGTGCTGGACTACAGTGGCACCGAAGCGGTCATTGGTAAGCCAGCTGGCAATGACTTGCGTCAGGGAATGGTGACCCTGCCGCTGATCTACGCTCTGGACTCCGATTCCGACGGTCACCTCTCCGCTGTCCGCGCGATCATCGAAGAACCACGCAAACATGATGATATTGTCCCGACCATCGTCGCCTGGGTCAATAGCGGTCCTGGTCTCACCTCCGCCCTGGACGAAGCCTTGCGCTACGCCCAATTGGCGCGCGATCAATTATTGACGTTGCCTGCCTCCCCCGATCGGGAGATTCTTGAAGAGATCATTGATTTTGTGCTCCAGCGCGAGCGATGAGGTGGACGTGATGACAACTTCTCCCGCACCGGAACTCCGGCGCCGTTTTGACGAAGAAGGGGGCAAAGCTCCCTATGTCCGGAACATGTTTGGCCGAATCGCGCGCGTCTATGATGGCATGAATCGCTTGATGACCGGCGGCTTAGATCGCCGCTGGCGCGCCTTCGCCGTGCGCCAACTCGCGCTGGGCGCGGATGCGCACGGGTTAGATGTCGGCACAGGCACGGCTGACCTCGCGATCGCTGCCATTCGCGCTGCCGGTCCGCGTACGCGTATGATCGGGGTCGATTTCACGCCAGAGATGCTGGATTATGGCCGCAAGAAAGTGTCTAAGCTCGGGCTGGCGGATCGCGTGGAATTACGGGTCGGCGACGGTGAGCATCTGGAATTCGCGGATAACACCTTCGATGGCGTCTGCTCGGCTTTCGTGGTGCGCAATCTGGCCGATCTTCCGGCCGGCCTGCGTGAACAATTTCGCGTATTGAAACCAGGCGGACGGATGGTCTGTCTTGAGATCACGCATCCCCCCGGACCGATCTTCAGCGGAATCTTCCATCTTTACTTCGACCAACTGGTACCACTCATGGGTAAAATTGTAGGTAAGTCTTTTGATTCCTATAATTATTTGCACCAATCCCTGGCGATGTTTCCACCGGCGCCCAGGCTGAAACAGCTAATGCGGGAGGCTGGTTTCACCGACGTGCGCTACTATTACCGCACCTTTGGAGTTGTCGCGGTACATGTGGGCCAGAAGCCAGTGTCGTGAGGCATAGCTGATCGACGCCTGATCGCGAGCAAAGCGCTCCCGGGAACTATACCGGCGTTCCTGCTCGCAGTGGTTTCTCCTGTACCTTCGTCTCGACCTATTCTGGAGGTGAAGGTATGGTATCGGAGTAGCTAAGCGGTCAATCTTCCACGAAAGATTGCACCCAGATTTCGCTGCCCAACAGCCCCAACGAGGAGCGGACCCGTCGCACGCGCGCCAGGCCTATGTCCGCGATGGTCGCTAGGGTTGTCCCATCCTCCAGCGTGACAGGCCTGGGAAGCGGATCTGGCGATTGAATGCAGATGGCGTGACGCGCGCCGCTATCAGTAGCATTTTGTTGCATCACTGCTTGCATGGTGGTGCAGGTACCAGCAAAAAAATCCAGAATGGTATCACCGGGATCGGTGGCGAAGCGGATGAGTCGGCGGATGAGATCGGGTGACTTCGGGGTCTCGAAGAGCGGGACGCCGCCAAAGATCTGCCGGAGCGCCGCGGAGCCATTTGGCGCCAGGTCGGTCCAGAGATCGCTGGCGAGTTTGCCTGGCGAGGGTGGGACGTAGTGCTCGGGTTTGCCGGTCCGCGAAAGACGCAATAAGTCGCAGCGGACGCCGTTCGTGGTAGGTTGCGCCGCGACCCAACTATCGATGGCGGGCTGAGGCGGCCACTCTGCGCCGAGCTCCGTCTGACAGCGGGCATAATTCTCGCAGGCGCGCTGGCTACGTTCCGCCCCCCACCGCCACTGACCGCGTTCGGGCACAATGCCGAAAAGCGGGTAACGCATGGTGGGCCGGTCAGTGCCGCGCCAATGATTGTTCCAGGTGCCGTGAGGTGGTGCGGCTTCCGCACTCGGCGGGATGATAAGCTTGGGGAAACGCGTCGTAGGTTCGCGCGCGAAGAAGACCACATATTCATGACCATGTTGCAGAGCATCGACTGTTGCAAACTGCGCCTGCACATTCTTCACGCCACGCCGAATGACAATGATATTCTTGAAGCAGGCCTCGCCAAAAATCTCATGTAACAGGCAGAGGAGATGATGGATTTCTTCATGGCCAATGCTGATGAAGATCGCCCCATCTGCTCGTAACAGTTGATGAGCGAGGATTAAGCGCGGATACATCATGCTGAGCCAGGTGCTGTGTGCTTGCGCCCGCGTCACGCGCCGATCTGCGCCAGCCACACGACGCGGAGTCGTGAAGCGATCGGCAAATGCAAAGCGTTGGCCGGTATTGTAAGGTGGATCGATATAAATCATGCGTACGCGCGCGCGCAACTCGGGCATGAGGAGGCGCAGCGCTGCAAGATTATCGCCCACGATCAGTCGATGCCCGGTCCCTTCTTCCATGGGACGAGGTGGCGACAACACATCGTGTAGCACGCCGCGCGGTGGCTCCGCGAGGATCTGTCGCGCGGCTACCTTGCCTGGCCAATATAATCCCAACTCCAGAACCAGATCGTGAGTCGCGACCTCCGAAATGAAGGCACCGTCTTGCACCTGGTCCGCCACACGAGCCCCTTTCAGCGAAAAGCGGGCTATTCGGCACTCAACGCGTCAAGCTGCGCGATGAGGATAGGTTGGATGCTGTCCGGTTTGGCGCGACCTTTGGTCTGGCGCATCACCTGGCCGATCAGGAATTGCACCGCATTGGTGCGGCCGCGCTGGTAATCCTCGACCGCCTTAGGATTGGCGGCGATGACCTGGCGGGCGAATGCTTCCAGCTCGGTGGTGTCGCTCAGCTGCGCAATACCTTCGCGCTGAATGATCGCAACGGGGGCTTCACCCGAAGCAAAGGCGCGTTCCAGAACTGTCTTGCCCTGTGTTGTCGAGATTGTCCCAGCATCGATCGCGTCCAGCAATCCTGCCAGGCCACTGGCGGTGACCTTCAAGTCCGCGACCTCTTGTTCGGCTTCCTTCATCAATCTGGTCAACTCGCCATTCAGCCAATTCGCTGCTGCTTTCGCGCGGCTTGGCTCATCACCCCGTGTCATCGCCGCTACCGTCGCCTCGAAATAATCCGCCGTGGGACGGTCGGCCGCCAGTTGTTCGGCGTCTTGCGCGGAGAGCTGATAGCGCGCGATGAAACGCTCGCGGCGCGCATCTGGTAATTCGGGCAGTCGCTCTGCGATCTCCGCTATCCACTCGCGGGCAACGGTCAGGGGCGGGAGATCCGGCTCAGGAAAGTAGCGGTAATCATTAGCTTCTTCTTTAGTCCGTTGAGAGACCGTAATACCTTTGCTCTCGACCCAGCCACGCGTCTCCTGGATGATGCGACGGCCAGCCTCGATCTCCGCGATTTGACGCTGCGCCTCGAACTCCAGCGCGCGCTGCACTGCACGGAACGAGTTCATATTCTTGATTTCTGTCTTGGTGCCGAGCTTCGTCTCGCCGCGCCGCCGCACCGAGACGTTAGCATCGCAACGCAAGCTACCCTCTTCCATGCGTCCGGAGCTTACCCCCAGCGCCACCAGGATCGCGCGAAGTTTCTGCATGTAGAGCCGCGCCTCTTCAGGCGACCGCATATCTGGTTCGCTGACGATCTCTAGCAGGGGTACACCAGCGCGGTTCAGATCCACCAGCGAGTAGGCATCGCCCATACCGTCTTTGATATGCACAAGCCGACCAGTATCTTCTTCGAGATGGGCGCGGGTGACACCGACGCGTTTTGTCTGGCCATCCAGTTGAATTTCCAGGTAACCATCACGGCAGAAGGGCAGATCATACTGGGAAATCTGGTAGCCTTTGGGTAGATCGGGGTAGAAATAGTTTTTGCGGTCGAACTTAGAAAACTCGGGAATCTGGCAGTGCAACGCCAAACCGACCATCAAGGTATATTCTACGGCCTGCCGGTTGATCACTGGTAAAACGCCCGGCATGCCCATGCAGACCGGGCAGACATGGGAATTGGGGGCGTCATCGGCATAGCGCGCGCCGCAGGAGCAGAACATCTTACTGGCGGTCAAAAGTTGTGTATGCACTTCCAGACCGATGACGATCTCGTAATCGTGGGCTACGCCTGAAGCAGCGGTCGTCGTCATGATTGCTTGTCCTTCATACTGGATGATGGGGAGGGATCGGAATAGCGAACTCAAGAATCAGTATAGCACGTGCTGGCGAAGTCTGAGATTGTCACGACCTTTGCAAATAGTTCCGCTGAGGGCGGCCTTATGATACAATGCGCAGGACCGCGCGGTGCGATGTGTGGAAAAACAGGGAATAGCGAGGACCAGAGCAAGTACGATGGATAGCGGAGCACTCATGATTCTGGTAGCGGTCGGTCTGGTGGGGATCGCTGTCTTTCTCTGCGCTTTCCTGGCCTACCTCCTTATTGGCTTGAAGTTGCGCCCTCCGGTCGTGACCTTCGCCAGTCTCATCGCGTTCAGTGTTACCATCATCGTTCTGGTTGTGACGTTGGCGATCGCCTATGCCACGTTTCTGGCCTCGCACAGTGCTTGATGTGTCCACAGACTTGCGCGCTGTATTCTGGGTATTGTCTCGTGGGGCGGGTAGTTGCCCGCGGAGTACATGTATCATTGTCTGATAGCGAGATACATTGGGAAGAATGGAGATCTTGTGATGCAGTCCACCAGCCCACTGGAAGATGAAAGCGCCGTACGGTTCGTCGATCTTGTCTTTACTGATATCGTTGGCATGGCAAAAGCGGTCACCATTCCCATCGAACAATTGCCCCATGCGCGCGAGTCTGGGCGCTGGTTTGATGGTGGCTCGATTGAGGGGTTTGCGCGAGTCGCGGAGAGCGATATGTTTTTGCGGCCGGACGTACCGACGTATCGTGTGATTCCCTGGGAACCTACCCGGGCGCGTATCATCTGCGATGTTGTTCGACCCGATGGTGAGCTTTTCGAGGGTGACCCACGCGCGCGCCTGCACCTTATGATTGCCCGCGCGACCGCGCTGGGGTTGCGCTATGAGGTCGGTTCTGAGATCGAATTTTTCCTCCTGCGCCCCAATATGACCGATCCTGCTCAGGTCATCCCAATCGACCGTGGTAGCTACTTTGATCTGGTTGATGAGCCGGCGGCGCGCTTCTGGCGCGAATTGATGGCGGCGCTGGAAGCCCTGCGCATTCCTGTCGAAGCTACCCACCACGAAGCCGCAGACGGACAGTACGAGATTGATCTGGCTCCGCAAGAGGCGTTGGCTGCCGCCGATGCCATCATGACCAGCAAGCTGGCTATCAAGGCGATCGCCGCTCAAAACGGCTTGATGGCATCGTTTCTGCCCAAGCCTATCGCGAACGCCAATGGTTCCGGCTTACATCTGCACCAGCGCCTCATCGCTATGACGACAGGCGCGAATGCCTTCGCCAACGCCGATGATCCCGAATATGGCCTCTCTGAGATGGGGTTGCGTTTCATTGCGGGGCTGCTGGGCCATGCACTGGGATTCTGCGCTATTGTCGCGCCCTTGGTGAATTCATATAAACGGCTCATCCCCAATTTCGAGGCGCCTGTGGCGATTAATTGGGGTCACCATAACCAGGATACGCTCGTGCGTGTCCCGCGTGTCAGCCCTATGCGCGCTGGAGATGTGCAGGTGGAACTCCGCAACCCCGATCCCAGTTGCAATCCATATCTCGCGCTCTCCGTCATTCTGGCGGCAGGCCTGGACGGCGTGGCGAGGGCTTTGGAATGTCCCCCACCGGATGAGCCTGGTCGGCGTGGCTCCAATAGCCGCTGGCTACCACATTCGCTGGCAGAGGCACTGGTGGCTTTGGAAGCTGACCCCGTGATGCGCGAAGCGCTTGGCGCGACGATCTCCGATCAATTTCAGGACGCCAAGTATCAAGAGTGGGAAAGCTATCGTCGCGAGGTGACGGCCTGGGAACTGCGGCGCTATCTGCCACAATTTTAACCAGAGTTGGACCGCGCTGTGTCTATATGCCGCCGACAAAGCGGCCAGGATTGAGGATGCCAGCTGGATCGAAGTGGCTTTTGATCGTGCGCATCAACTCCAAACCTTGCGGATCGGCACCCCAGAGCGGGAGTCGCTGCTTGATAGCGGGAGCGCATCCCAGGACGATGCTGTTGCGCCAGCGCCAGGCCAAAACCTCTTGCAATGCCACCAGTGCCGCCGAGAAATGATCAAGTTGAGACGGATCATCAGCGACGCGTAACCAGACGTTACCAGTTTGCGCATCTGCTAACCAGCCAAGGAGCAGTTCATGCTCGCGACAGAATCCGCGGGCCATTTCGACGATCTTGCCATTCTCCCCCGGTAACGCGGAGACCTTCACCACTGCTTCATGCGCGGTTAACTCATCCGTGCCCGGCATCGCCTCCAATGTTTCCCAGATGGGAGCCTGTGACTGATCGCGTAGCATATGAATGGCGGTAGAGCCATATTCGAGAGCGGATTTACGAATGAAGAGTGCCTGACGGTGAATGAAATCTCGCTCGCCGCCGAGTCGGATGATCAGGAGCGATTGCGAGGCGGGGTGCAGTTGGTCGGCTAACGAGGCGGTTAATCCACGGTCGGCGCCGAGGATGCCAGGCCCACAGACCACCATAGAATGTGGTCGCAATTCGGCGGCGCGGAGTCCATTCAGAAGCGGCCAGATGAAGGAGGCATCGGCAAACGCGCTGACCACGGTTACTGAGTGGGGGGGAATCGGTGTGAGCCGCAAGGTCGCTTCGACAATGATCCCCAGCGTCCCCAGGGAGCCCACAAAGATTTTGTTGAGATCATAACCGATAACATAGCGCGCGATATCCCCGCCGGTCTTGATGATTGTTCCGTCACTCTGCGCGACAGTCAGCCCCAACACCAACTCGCGGACACTGCCCAGCGCCCCACGCCGCAACCCTGTGCCACCAGTGGCGATGCGTCCCCCGAGCGTCGCTCGCTGGGGATGTGGTCCATCCAGCGCCAGCATATGGCCACCATACTCGAGGTGTTGGTTGAGCGCGTACATTGTACAGCCCGCCTCAGCGGTAACGGTCAAAGCATCAGCATCATAATTGTGGATCTTGTTTAACCGCTCCAGCGAGACGACGACATCCAGACGCGTAAGAGGATACCCCAACGCCATCTGGGTTCCTCCACCCCAGGGAGCGACGGCAGCCTGGGCTTGTGTTGCGAGGCGCAAGGCCTCTGCGATCCCCGCGAACTCGTTTGGGTAGACCACCACCGCAGGCACATGCTGGTCAATCGCATAGGCGGCGCATCCTGCTCCTACGAGCACCTGTTCGCCCCCCAATACGAGTGCCATCTGGCGACTGAGGGCAAGCGTATTCGTATGGTGCACATTGGATGGCATTGGTTCGTTGGCTTCCACTCCACATATCCTTCAGCGAGAAGCATTGGGGAGAAAACATCCTCCCATTGTATGCACATCGGCACAACGAGGACCAGTACATTATATGACGGCCGTCACTGATCCCCAGCGCCCACAGTCGCAAGAAGCAGTAAGTCAGGAATTGACCTGTCTATATGCCAGGTATGACGCAGCGGAAGTCATCACTACCTAACTGAACATTGACGTTTGCGTAAACGTCCCGTGGTATGGTAAGGTATACGGAGAGGTGTGGCTCGCGCTCGACACGGGCCATACCACCATGCTTTTCGGGGATAAAGAGGTTAAAATGGCGGAACAAAGTCGATTGATGGCGTTGCATCAGCGAGCCCAACGACCAGTCGGACCAAATTATAAATGGGTGGCACTCTCCAATACCACACTCGGTATCTTGATGGCCACCATCAATGCCAGTATTCTGCTGATATCACTACCAGCGATATTTACTGGTATTGGCATCAATCCATTGGCGCCTGGCGAAACCAATTATTTTCTGTGGATGCTGCTCGGCTATCTGGTGGTGACCGCAACGTTGTTGGTCACCTTCGGGCGCATATCGGACATGTTTGGCCGTGTCCGGCTCTATAATTTGGGGTTCGCGGTGTTCACCATTGGCAGCATTCTGCTCTTCCTGACACCCGGCAAGGGCAACACCGCTGCCCTGGAGATTATCATCTTCCGGTTGGTGCAGGGCGTTGGTGGTGGATTCCTCTTCGCGAACAGTACCGCAATTATCGTCGATGCATTCCCGGCCCGTCAACGCGGCATGGCGCTGGGCATCAACCAGATGGCGGCGATTCTGGGTTCGATCATTGGGTTGATTCTAGGTGGCATTCTCTCGGTGATCAATTGGCGGATGGTCTTCCTGGTGAGCGTTCCGTTCGGCGTCTTTGGCACCATCTGGGCGTATTTGATGTTACGCGAGACGGCGCGCATCACGACCGGCCAGCGCATCGATTGGGCGGGAAATGTGACGTTTGCCGCTGGGTTGACGACATTACTCCTGGGCATCACCTACGGTATTCAGCCGTATGGCAATTCGCCGATGGGATGGGGAAATCCCTATGTGATCGCTGCAATTGTGCTGGGTATCCTCGTGTTGATCGCCTTTATCTTCGTGGAATTGCGCGTTACCGATCCGATGTTTCGTCTGGATCTCTTTCGTATCCGGATGTTCACAACTGGAAACATCGCCAACTTCGTCTCGGCGCTCTCGCGTGGCGGCTTGCAATTTATGCTGGTCATCTGGTTGCAGGGTATCTGGCTCCCACTCCATGGTTATCGATTTGAAGATACGCCGCTCTGGGCAGGTATCTATATGTTGCCGCTGTTGATTGGGTTCATTCTGTTAGGTCCGATCTCCGGGGCGCTCTCAGATCGCCTCGGTGCACGTACCCTGTCAACCGCCGGACTGATCATCCAGGCGATCGGTTTTGTGGGGTTGACGACCTTACCCGCGAACTTTAATTACCCGATCTTCGCGATCTGGTTGCTGGTGCTGGGTATTGGTCAGGGGATGTTTTCTTCGCCCAATGTCACGGCGATCATGAATAGTGTGCCCCCCCGTCAGCGTGGTGTCAGCTCGGGGATGACCGCGACATTCCAGAATTCCGCGCAGGTCTTCAGCATAGGCCTTTTTTTCAGCATCGTCACGGTTGGCCTTGCCGCGGCGTTGCCTTCCGCGCTCTTTGGCGGCCTGACGCAAGCCGGGTTGCCCGGCGCGGTCGCAACCAAGATTGCCCATCTGCCGCCCACCGCGGCGCTCTTCGCGGCATTCCTGGGCTACAATCCGCTGAAAACCCTCCTCCCCGCGCAGGTCTTACATGCTCTGCCAGCGGCGAGTCAGACACAGTTGATCAGTACCAGCTACTTTCCTAATTTGATCGCCGCTCCATTCATGGTGGGGCTACGCGCGGTCTTCCTGCTCTCCCTGGGTGTCTGTCTGATAGGCGCGCTGGCTTCGTTTCTGCGCGGGAAGCCTGTCATCGTCGCGACGGATGAGGGTGAATCAGGCATCGCCCCGACGATGTCCACAGCCGGCGCGGGCCTCGGTTCTGAAGACGAGGACGAGGAACCCACACGCTCTGGTGTGGTAGGTGCTCCCGGCGAATAGGCCAAATCGAATTATGAAGTAATACGGAAAATGCGAGAGGGTATTGGATCTGAATGGTCCAATACCCTCATGCAATTTGCTGACGCTCCATCAGTCTTGCGCTTGAGCATCAGGGGCTGACGCTGCGGGCGGGGATTGGGTAGTGGATTCGTCAGTAGGTGCGGAGGCCGAGGCGGATGGTGGCGCGCTCTGGCCAAAATTCAGGTTGGCGCGTAACTCATCGCGCGTCCGTTGGACGATGCCCCGCAACTGGGCGAGCTGGATGGGATTGTCCAGTGCGCGCATGACGGCTGTGCGCATCAGCTGCACAACCTCGATGCTCTCATCGCGTAATGCTGCCAATTCGGGCGGGATCGCGCCATGGTGGCCGTGATGGCCACGATGCCCAAAATGCGGCGGGAACCCGAATGGACCGCCCGCCCAAGGGCCGCCCTCGGCCCAGGCCCCTGCTGGCCCGCCGGGAGGGAAGGGGGCGTCAGGGGGCACCGGACCATCCGGTGGCACCGGACCGCCGGGTTCGCGCTCGGTCAACGCCTTACGCCCCTCATCCGAGATCGTGTAGACTTTGCGCTCTTGCACGGTCTCACTTCGTACCCACCCACGATCTTCAAGGAGTTGTAAGGTAGGGTAAATGGCGCCCGCGCTGGGGGTATAGAAGCCGCCAGCTCGTTCTTCGAGCGCTTTGATCATTTCATAGCCATGCATCGGACGCTGGGTCAGCAATTCGAGCAAGACATATTTCAGGTCGCCACGCCCGAACATCCGCGGGCCGCGTGGTCCGCCCTGGCCGCGAGGACCACGGGGGCCAAACTGGCGCCAGAAAAAGCGCCCGAGCATTGGTGGGGGTCCGCCCCACGGGCGATGGCCGTGATGTCCCCAGGGACCGCCGTGAGGGCCAGGTCCCCCCTGTGGGGATCCCTCTTCATGCCAATCAAAAGGTTGTCCCTGAGGTCCTTGTGGACCTGCCCACTGCATAGCAGGATCAAATGGTGGTCGAAACATATAGATGTGCTCCTCTGTGTGCTTGGCCGAAATCGCACGTTGGCGTTCGGTGTTGTGGTATGAACTCTATCGCGATTGTTCAATAAAGATATATCTCATTCTGGATTGAATGTCAAGATATATCTTTAATACAGCCAACATCTGTGGCCATTCTCATACATTTCACAGGGTGGACCCGCTTGGAGGGGGGAACAGGGAAGAATAGCCCTCAGAAAAGGCGGTCGCCGGGCGATTGAGAGTGTCTGCGGAGGCCTGCCAAGGGAGTGCGCGAAGGACCACTCTCCGAACGGAAAGGGCAGGGAACCCGCGAGGAGAGATGGTCATGGAGAAGAACGTGCTGGAATCCTCCGGCACCCCATCGACGCGTGCGCGAACGGGACGAAAAGCGGCACCGGAACACAAGGCAGCGGACATAGCTCCGAAAACTCTGGAAATCACCTTTCCCCAGGGACTTATCGGATGTCCTGACTGGCAGCATTTTCAACTGACTCCCGTCCCGTTTGTGTCTAGCGGCGAATTGATCTGCACGGACCAGGAAGGTATTGGATTGATTGTCGCGGATCCCGCCTCTATAGCGATCGACAATCGCCAATTGCACTATCACCTGGAACTCGATGAGGATGATGTCGAAGCATTACAATTGCGTACCGCCGACGATGCGCGCATCCTCTGCGTCCTGACAATACGACGCGACCCGGCAAGCGTCACAGCGAATCTGGCGGGTCCACTCGTCATCAACATGGCGGCGCGCGTAGGCAAACAGGTTGTTCTCGATCACCACGAATACCCACTGCGCGCACCAATCTTTGAAGGCGAAATCGCGCAGATGTTGGTCGATGCACTCACGGGCAGCACGGATGAGCCGCCCGCGTCAACCGGCGCGCCACAAAAAACCCCGGCATCGATTGCGGGGGAGGGAGCGTCATCATGTTAGTCTTGCGCAGGAAATCCGGAGAAGCGATCGTGTTGAACGGCGTGATCCGCATTTATGTCCTCGCTGTTGAAGGAGAGCGTGTCAAATTAGGTATTGATGCACCTCCGGATGTGGTCATCGTACGACAGGAGCTTTTGGATGAGCTCTCGTCTGAGAATCATGTGGCAGGCACCCAGCGCCTCTCAGCGCGCCTCGCACCGCGGCCGTCATTGGAACAGGAAAATCCCAACCGACGCGATCTGCAAGCGTTGCTGAACCAGGTGTTAGCTGCCAAAGAGAATAGCGCGGCCTTGCCGATGCCCGCTGAGACCTACCACGCACGGACCGCAGGTCGGCGACCTATCATTATCTCACGGTGACGCGACGGACATCCGATTAATTCATATCGGATGTCCGTATCGCGCATCCAGTATGCTAAACATAGAGGTCACGAGGAAGAGAGCCCCGTACCGAATGCGGGAGTTGCAAGGATGTCGCAGCTGTCTTTCAGAAAGGAGTTTCTCTCATGAGCAGTCCCATCTCATCATCGACCACACCCACGAATTCGAGCGTAGCGCCTACCACAGCTACCACTGCCCCGACCACCACTCCATCGACGGTCGCCCCTGCCTCCACGAGTCCGCCATTTCAAATATATGGTCTGGCGACGGGCTTGAATACCTCCGCGATCATCTCGAAATTGACGCAGATGTATAGCGCGCCGATGGTGTTACTGCAGCAACAACAGCAGGTGAATTTGACCGAACAGGCTGCCTGGAATGACGTTCAGACGAAGTTGACGGCACTGCAGACAGCTATTCAAAACTTGCAGGCTCCATCCGCCGCGGCCGGTCGCATTGCGTCCACCACTCCACCCAATGGCGGGACCGCGCCCTTTACCGTCTCTGCCACACCGCAAGCGGCGATGGGCAATTATACGGTCAGTGTCCAGAACCTGGCGACTACCGCGCAATTGAGCGGGGCATCGGGGATCGCCACGCCAATTTCGGTAACCAACGCAACGACGAATCCATTGACAAGTGAAGGATTTGGCATCGTCCCCACTACTGGTACGGTCACGATCAATGGCACCGCGATCACCATTGATTCAGCTACGACCTTGCTGGGTGGCACGGGAACCGATAGCCTGCAAGCGAAAATCAATGCGATCGCTGGCCTGAGCATGACCTATGCGACCGACGGGAGCGGCAACGTCAGCAATGTGACGATCAGCTCGACCTCGACACCTGGCACACCGATTCAACTTGGTCTGCCCAGTGATACGAGCAATGTGTTGACGGCGCTACGCCTCACCACCGCTTCGCCAGTCACGACAGGCAGTACCTACAGCGTTACCAGCAATGGATCGTTGAGTGGTGTGAACGCCAACGCCGCACTGACCGCTGCTGGCATTAGTGGCACGTTCAACTCAAACGGCACGTTCGATATCAATGGTGTACCGATCTCGTACAACAGTACAGATACCCTCAATACATTGATGGCGACGATCAATAATTCCTCCGCTGGAGTCACCGCCTCATACGATCCACTGAGTGACCGCGTGATATTGCAGGCGACGAGCACTGGGACAGGTGGCATTGCCGTTACTGACCCCAACTCATCGGGGCTGCCAGCCGCACTGCATCTCACTGGAAGCGGAGCGACCATGGTCGCCGGCCTCCCAGCGCAAATAACGGTCAGTGGCATCAATGGCGGCAATCCGATTGCCAGCCCGACGAACACCGTCACTGGCGTCATCCCTGGCGTGACGTTGAATCTCACTGGAACATCCGGAACGAGCGGGCCAACGACAATCTCCGTGACCCAGGACACGACCGCGCTGACCACCGCGCTACAGTCTTTCGTCACTGCGTACAATGCCGTCCAGGATACGATTACAAAATACACTGGTGTGACGCAGACGCAGGGAAGCACCACACCGACGGCAGGATTGTTGGCGGGTGACATGTCGTTGCAAAATCTCGCCAATCAGCTGGATACTACGGTGAATGGTACGACTGTCACGGTCAATGGCCATCAATATACGCTGGCGGCACTGGGGATCAGCACAGGCCCGCCAGGCACATTTGGTGGCAGCAATATCCCCACCCTCGACTTGCAATTCAATACGACCACTGCGAGCACTGCACTGGCTGCCACACCGGGATTAGCCGCGGCATTCGTAGGCAATGGCTCATTCGCGAGCCAGACTGGCACCCTCTTTGGGAACCTGGGTACGACGGTCCAAAATTGGACGAGTCCTCTGGGTAATGTCAATACGGCTTTGAATGAGCTCTCCGCCGAATATACCGATGAGTATACGCAGATACAAAATTGGCAGCAGGTCATCCAAACGGAACAAGCGACCCTGACCGCGCAGTTCACGGCGATGGAGACCTCGGTTGCCGCGTTACAGGCACAGGGACAAGCGATGGCCGCGCAACTTGGCGCACTTACGAGTAGTTCGAGCAGCGGAACGAGTAGCGGTACTTCTTCCAGCACAGGGAGTAGCACTGGTACGACAACTGGCGGCTAACGTCCATGCCGTGACCACTGTCATCTCATCCCCAATACGCGGTAGTCGACTGCGTATTGGGGATCCTGTTTGCGCTATACGCACTTGCTTGCAAATAGACATGCGAGTTCCCCCCGGTGTATTCCGCACCAGGGCAATCTTCATGGGCACTGGTGCGAGACGATGCAGTATACGCGTCGATAACATGCCACCCATGATTTCGTTTGCGCAGTGTCAGCGCATTCCATCTCCAACTTCAGTTTCTCCCGCGTTATCCGATGGGGGAATGAGAAGGTGCCAACATCGTCAGGCGCAACAGCGTTGAAGGAGAATTCCATGCAAAATCTCGCGCGACGGCTCAATAATGTTCAATTGACCACCAAGTTTACGGCAGCGTTCCTGGCCATTGCCCTGATTGTGATCCTTGTGGGAGGAGTAAGTTCACTGGCCTTGAGCCAGGTTACTCATTCTTCACAACAAGTCACACAACGTGATTTCCCAGGGGTAATCGACCTGGGGCAGGTACGTTTGATGGTGTGGGAACATAAGGCAGATCTGCTGTCGGCGATTGCCGCGCCTGATCCCGCAACTACTACGACCTTCATCAATATGATGGGCGATGATGAGAATCAGATCAACGCCGCTTATGCCACATTTAAAGCGCTTTCCCACCCCGCCGCTGAGCAAGCGATGATGCTCACCTATGAACAAGCCTACCAAAATTGGCTGAACCTCGTACAGCCGATGATTCAGGCGGCATCCCAACCTAATCATCAGCAGAATATCCAACTAGCGCAGCAAGCGACGCATCAGCTGGATCAACAGACGGATGTCGTCACCACTGCCCTCAACAACTTGATGAGCTACGAGCAGCATCGCGCACAATCCGCCGCGAATTCGGTCAATACTACCAGCAATAACATGCTCATCCTGATCGTCTCCATGCTGATTGTGGCGACCATCCTGGCCATCATCCTCGGCCGCGTCCTCAGCGCGATGATCGTCCCGCCGCTCCAGCAGATCTCGCTGGTGGTCAAGCGTATCGCGCAGGGCGATCTGACGGAGATGAGCCAGTTGGTTACCCAACGGGGTGGAGGTGATGCTATCGGACAACTGATACAGGCGCTGGACCAGGCTTTGGAAAAATTACGCGCGCTCATTGGGCGGGTCACCAAGATGAGTGGAACCGTATACAGCACCGCATCAAATATTGCCCAGGCGACTGACCAGACCCAATCCGCGGCGAGCCAGGTGGCGCAAGCCATTCAGCAGGTAGCGATCGGTGCCCAAACCCAGAGCGCCCAGTTGATCGATGCGAGTAATGTGACCGAGCAGTTGGCCAGGAAGAGCAAGGAACTCCAGGCCCAGTCCGAGTCGACCGCACAGACGATGGCAGAATTAAAAGATCGCATTCAACAGACAGCCCAGCAAGTTCGCCACCTTGGTGAGCGATCGAGCGAGATTGGTCAGATTCTCCAGACCATTACGGAGATTGCCGATCAGACCAATCTGCTGGCATTGAATGCGGCGATTGAAGCCGCCAGAGCCGGTGACCATGGACGCGGTTTCGCGGTGGTCGCGGAGGAAGTCCGCAAGCTGGCGGAGCGCTCGGCTGATGCTACCAAGGACATTGGTCGGATTGTCAATGAGACACAGACAGAGACCAGCAACGCGGTCATCTCCATGCGTGATGGCGTGGAGCAAGTGGAACGCGGTGTGGAACGCGTTTTGTTATCACAAGCTAACGCCATCGACATCGGGAAGAATATTGAGGAAGTGAATCAGACCATCAATGCTGTGGCAGCTGTCAGCGAAGAGAACGGCGCGGCGGCCGAAGAAGTGCTGGCAGCGACGGATGAAGTAGGTATCAAAGTGCGCGAAGTGGTCGAAGCTTCCAAGACGATCGAGGAGATCGGCAGTGGTCTCAAGAGCGCGGCCATGCTCTTTCAGTGGACGTATGCAGATCAGAAGCACAGCACGCAGATACAGACTCCGGATCAGACGACGGGGTCTGGTGCGGGACGTCAGCGCCAAGCCGCATGACGGCTGCGCAAGCGACGCCCAGGTGCGCTGGCCAATTGGCCAGCGCACCTGGACATTTCTTCAGACACTCGCGCCCGTGATCTGGTACCAACTATTGCCACGACGCGCCCAGTGGACGGGACAGATGCGCTGGTTGATGATGAACTCGCGCTGCGATGCGATCTGTTCAATGAAGAGCTCGACCAGGTGGGGATCGAATTGCTGGCCGGCACATCGGCGCATTTCCGCGATGGCCGCGGTAGCGGAGGCAGCCGCTTTGTAGGGTCGGTCAGAGGTTATGACATCAAAAGCGTCGACGAGCGCGATGACCCGTGCCGCCAGCGGTATCGCCGTGCCGACCAGGTGGTCGGGGTATCCGGACCCATCAAAAGCTTCGTGGTGATGGCGGACGGCGGTGGCGTAGAATTCGCGCAAGTCATAGCCGAGGATCATGCGCTGCCCAAAGATGGCATGGCTCTGAATGCGGCGAAATTCTTCATCAGTGAGGCGGCCATCTTTCGTCAGGATATCGCCCACCCACATCTTGCCGATGTCATGCAGCAGTCCCAATAAGCCATACTGGCGGAGCGAAGCCTTATCCGCGCCCAGCGCGCGTCCAAGCCGTTGGGCATAGACTGCTACCCTACGCGAATGCTCATAGGTCGAGATATCCCGTTCGCGCAACGACTGCACCAGGGCAAAGACGCGATCCTGCTCTGTCGTAAAGGAGACATCGCTGGGTGGCACGGTGGCGCCACTGCCTCGTGCCAGCGAAGTATACGAAGAATGTAAGGCGACCACGCCATCCCTCAACTACTCTGTTTGCACTACTGCGCGTCTTCAATCAGAGACGCGTCTCGTGGTTGACCAATGCCTCAAGGGAATGTACGCAAGAGGCATTCCACATCATCGAACGGTCTGCGCATTTCCCGCTCTGTATTCGTACAACGCCAGCGAAAATAATGGGTAACAGATCCCCCGAACGGGCTAGTGCCAGGTTGGCATAGCGGTTGCGTAATTTGCGGCGGAATGGGACGATAGTGAAGGAGATGTCGACGGATGGATTCGTCTATGCGCGGACTTTTTGTGGGCATGGCAGCGATCGCGATCGCCCTGATGATTTTTCTCCCCAACCTCGCCCTACTCATCCTTTTTTGTTGGATTCTCACTCAGGGTGGCATCTGGGTCACCTGCATGCGACGGGTGAATGAGCCAGAGCGCGCCATCATTCTGCGCTATGGGCACATCCATCATCTGAGTCCGTCAGGTATTTTCTTCATGCTCCCCTGGGCCGAGACGATGGGAGACCTGGTCAATATGAAGCCAGAATCCCAGGAATTTACCATAACGCAGTTGCATGCCGGAGATGGTGAAGGCGTCTATATGAACCTGGAGTTGACCTGGCGCATCCGCCCTGACCTGGACACGATCGATGAGCAGGCCAAACAATTTTTACTGAAGACTCCCGACCAACGGAAGACGTATATTGAACACAGCGTCAATGTCGTTGCCCGTCAGCTTGTCCAGGACTATACATCGGATCAATTGAAGCGTGCTGACGCGCGCGAACGAGCTATCGACATTATCCGTACCGCCATCAACGAAATGCTCGAACCGAGCGGCGTGATGATCGACTCGCTGTTCTGGCGCGGCTCCAGTCCGGCGAAAGAACTGAACGACGCCAAGTTGAAAGTCAAGATAGCTCATGAGCAGGTGCAGGGGATGTTGACTGATATCGAGGCGGTCAGAGAGCGTCTCCCCGATGTACCAGCCCAAGAATTCCTGACATACCAGGCCTGGATAGAGCTGATTCGTCGCGGTGTTTCACCCCCAGGAGCTCCTAATATGCCTCAATTTCCTCTAAACCCAACACCACCGGCATCTTCCCCTAAACAATGATGAGCTCCACCAATTGCGCTGCTAGGGGTCCTGACCGCTGTGGTATGGGCTCGGCCGGAGGTGGCGACAGAGCAGTAGTGTTGATGAGTGGGGTGTATGCGCAAGCAGCGAAAACCAGGCCCAGGTGGAGGCCCACACCCCCACCCGGGCTTAGCGTTCCGGATCTCGCATTGCTGACGTTGCTTCAGCCCGTTAAAACTGATTCCAGAGATGTTGATTCGTCACTTCATGGTGGAATTGAATCTCGGGAATTTTGATCAGCGAACCGAGTTGACGCGGACAGCGATCCGCTTGCATCCGCTTCAATTGTCCAAACTTGGCTTGCACATCGGCCCCCAGGATATCACGGATCACTTCGCTCCCCGAGAAAGCCGCGATTGCGTCATCGATGTTGTCGAAAAGGACGTGACCTGTATCCGCGCTGGCTTTTTTGGGCAGTTTGCCCGTCAGGCCAACCTTGAAGAGCGCATAGATGGCGAGATAGGGGTTGGCGTCGGGGGCGATGCTGCGGACCTCAACGCGGGCGGACCGTGAATTGCCCAGCGGGATGCGCACCATCGAACCGCGATCAATCGCCGAGGCTTTGATCTGGTTCGGCGCTTCGAAATGCGGATCCAGGCGGCGATAGGAGTTGACGCTGGAGTTCAGGATCAAGCAGAGATCTGGCGCGCTGTGCAGGATGCGATGCACATACTCCCACCCGAAGGGCGAGATGCCATCCTGGCCGGCGGCATCATAAAAGAGGTTGGTCTCATCCGTCCCGACGGACATATTGGTGTGCATGCCGCTGCCATTCACACCGGTGACTGGCTTGGGCAAGAAGCTCGCCGTCATGCCGTGTTGCAGCGCGACCTGGCGACAGAGAAGTTTGTAGAGTTGGACCTGGTCAGCGGCAATAGCGGCCTCGGTATAGGAATAGTTCATCTCGAATTGTGACGGAGCGACCTCAGGATGATCCTTCTCGTTCGCAAAGCCCATCGCGCGCTGCACTTCGGCGGCAGTGTCGATGAA
>DAIDHM010000039.1 GCA_027459705.1 Ktedonobacteria bacterium
CTGTGTGGCGGTCGCGACCGTCCGGGCAGTGGTTCGCAGTGGCCGCTTTGCTGCGCGCTTTGCCTTCTTTCCTCCTCCTACCCGCGCTGCCTTTCACCGTAAGGTCGCTTAAATCTCGCTGACAACTCTTGGATGCACCCCACGGTGCTCCCCCTCTATGCAACCTTAGAGATAGTGGGTATAGTATACAAAAAGAGTTCAGGCGTCCAATCTCGCCTGCTCCGGTAAACGGCACCGCTCCTGGCGCCACCAAATGGAAAGAATGATGCGCGATGCGACATGAGATGCCGCGCCAGCGTAAGCGTACATGGCGTTGGCTTGCTCTGAGCGTTTGGCTTTTGGTCGGCGCACTGAGCGCATGTGGACCGAATCTCGCTCTCTTGAATGATAACAATGGTCTCTATGTCAATGGCATCACCATGACCGCACCAGGGACTGGCTGGGCCGTAGGGCTGGAGCCCGGGAAGCATATGAGCGTCCTGATCCAGGCGGTCCACGGTGCCTGGGCACTGGCGGCATCGCAGCCACCTGTCACGCTCGGCGATGACCTGAAGGCGGTCGCGGCGATCGGGTCAACAGTGTGGGTGGCGGGGAGTAATACCGACGATACCCACGGTAACTCCACCCAGGAGACCGGGTTCATTGCCACGAAAAACACCGACGGTGTGTGGCAACGTGATCGCTTCGGCAGTTCGATTAACGCCCTGGCTTTCCTCAGCCCAACGGATGGCTGGGGGGTGGGCGATAGCGGCTTGATCGTGCATTGGACGGGCAGCAGCTGGGTCACGTTGCCAGATAGCATGAATGAGCCGCTGTATAGTGTCGCGTTCCGTTCGCCAACTGATGGCTGGGCGGGTGGGTTCCTGGGTGATCTGTTGCATTATGATGGCAAACAATGGCGACCAGCAACCCATATCACGCATGAGTCGTTCATGGGGCTCGCGCTGAGCGCCAGTGATGGCTGGGCCGCAATGACCAGTGGCGAAGTGTTCCGGCAAGAGAACGGCGTCTGGACTGGCGATGCGGCGCCCATCAATAATAACAACAATGCCGCAACGATCGACGCCAGTGGCAACGCCTGGCTTGTCGGCGACCACGGTTCCGTCTTCGAATATCAGACGAATAACGACCAGTGGCAGCATATCGCGCAACCCGCCGATGAACAACTCAATGCGGTGGCGGCTGACCCCGCCGGAGTGGTCTGGGTCGCGGGCAATTCCACGAACGCGAATTTCTACGCCTGGGATGGCACGCGGTGGCGAACGGATACGGTCATGCTCACGTCGAGCTCGCCATAGCTCGCGGTGTTGATCGCGCCATGATGAAGCAAGGTGCCGCGTGGTGCGATCAACACTGCTGGCGAGCCGTCAATAGAACAAATTTCTGTCGCAAAGGGATAATCGTCCGGAAATGCGCCATCACTGGCTATCACGATTAGGCAGCCGGTAGTGGTATCGACACCCAGGTGAATCCACCATCCGTTGTTCGCACCAAGCTATAAGTAGACGTACAATTCGCCTTCGGATTCTGGCATACCGGGGTAACAATAAGCGCCCATCCCACAAGTGGGGCGGCGGGTCCACTACCAGTCGCAAAGGCGAGGGAACGTGCTGACAAGAGCACATTGGCTGGCGTAGTGTTGATCTGTGTCCAGGTGTTGCCGCGATCGTGGGTAACAATGAAGGTATGCCCCATAAGTATCCATCCAGATTGACCGAAAGTGGCTGAGAGCAAACCACCGCCACTATCCAATTCGGGCATCACATATGGAATCGATTGGGGAGTTTGCCATGTCTGCCCTCCATCAACTGTTTGATACACATCGATGGATGGGGTAGCGGGATCCGACGCGGAGACACGATTGAAATATACTGGCAGAACACCATGGAATGGATCAAACATAATCGGCGGATCGATCGTCATGGTACGGCCAGCGAACTGACTGGGCACGACAAGATGCACCTTGCTCCAGGTATGCCCACCATCCTGTGTCATCTCAATGGTATCTTGCAGCAAACTGAAGATATCGCCAACGATCCATCCGGTTGTCGGTGATGCAAAATAGGTTTTTCCAGAAAATGGAAGCGATGTGCTCTGCCATGTCGCACCACCATCATTGGTGGCAAACAGTTCTGCCTGTCCGTACTGACTGATCGAGGTATCCACGGTCAACCAGCCGTGTAATACATCTACGAATTGGAAGGTCAAAATATGCGCACCAGGATCGCTCAAGGGCGGTAACTGGCTATCTTGCCAAGAAATACCTCCATCGTCGGTACGAGCTACAACAATTGTCGTTGAGGCAGTATCGTGATACTCCCACGCCGCCCAGGAAGTTTGATCACGCGAACTGACCGTGGTTGGTGTAGCACCCGCGAAGGCCTCATGTGTACTTTTTATCCAATGTGCTCCACCATCCGTTGAAAGATACACCTGCCCGTTAATGATTACTGTTCCCGCCATATGCACTGGCCCAATTGTAGCAGTGGGTACATTACTAGCAGCGTGATTGCCCTGGACCGCACCATTCTGAGGTGATGTATGGCTTCTGACCACATTGGGGAGGAGGGCTATCATTCCCACTACTATCAGGAGAGCGATTCCGCTCGCAATCGCTTGTCGCGGCCACCGCGGGGATTCCTTAAGCTCGGATTTGTTTGGCATGATGCGCACTCCTTACTGTCTGAATGGCTTACGATGAAACCGGACCATATGTTGAGTCAAGATTGATATTTGGTGGTGGCAAAATTGTTCCTCCACCACCTGAAATTGTGCCATTGAATTGGTATTGATGGAGGCGTTGTTGATTTACCCAACAGCCATATGGAGGAATAGATTGCACATCACTTTGGCTGGCATTTCCATCTGCATCCGCAATCCAGATAGCTTTAGGAGGGATGATATATGGTGCGTACGAACATAGACTCTGCAGATCATTATTGGCAGTACTTTCGTAAATGCCCGAATTATATCCAAGATTTACGAGTTGAGCATCCCATCCATTCACAAAATTCGCTACAGAAAAAATAGCAGGAAGTGTTACTTGATGGGCCAAAATCCTCAATGTCATCGTAGAGAATTGTGCCTGGTCCTATTCCTAAACTGAGGGCAGTAGAGACTGCATTATTAGCCGCATTCACTCCCTGATTAAATGCAGTTCCCCCAATGCTAGACATAGTCGTCCCATAATAAGAGTGATCCTCGCATGGTGCTTGCAGATCAACCCAAGTGGGAACTATTGACCACCCCTGGTTATGAATAGCTTGTAGCCACGATGAAGTAATTTTTGTACACGATGGATCAAGATTGAGTCCACCAAAATATTCGATAACCCAGACGTCATATGTATCAGTCCATACTTGCTGCATCTGGCTAAGTGTCGGTAAGCCGCAGGCATCAAATCCTGGATTGGTTCTCAAAACAGTTTTATAATAAATATACGAACTGGCGTGAGCTTTTTTCAATGCCATAAAGCCAATTGATGCTAATATAACAGCAAAAGTTAGCAATATCTTAGCCGTGAGCCGTGAGCCGTGAGCCATGTCTATATCCCTTCTTTCCAGATCAACAGATACAATACCTTTATTGCATCTGACATATATTATATCTAACGACCAACTCGTTGTCAAGCCTTCATATGACATTAGGCTGGGAATTTCATCATCGCGTATTACGGGCAGGAAGGCATGTTGTCGCGCTAGAATCGTGTGAGTATGAGTCCATTCGACAGTCTGATATTGGACGCTGACCACTGCGTCAAGAGTACCACAATTCAAATATTTCGTTGTTCTGGGGCAGTGAGGATATGAGATATGAGAATCGATATCAAACAATATTCCTGTGTTATGGAATATTGCACACGTAATTATCTATTTCTCTATTTCGGAAAGAGAAATGCCACCCGGCGACATAAATTATATCTTTACGGGCAATAAGATACAATCGGCCATCGCCAATGTTCGGTGATGTGGACGCTACATGACGAGCGGAAGACCTCCAATGGCAAGATCCGCATGTTATTCTGCGTCGACGGAATCGATCACCGGGACGGTGTGGCGCTGGCAGTCCGAACAACGGCCGAAGAGTTCCAGACGATGACCAGTGAGGGCGAAACCTGATGACCGCTGGACGGTCTCCAGCACTTCGGCGGGGAGGCAGATATCGATTTCAACGACGCGGTGGCACATTTCGCACGTCAGATGGTGGTGGTGACTGCCGGGCTGGACGACATGGTAGCGCTCGCTGCCGTCAGCAAAGGTCACGCGATCTAAAAATCCCAGGTCCGCGAGCAGCTCCACCGTGCGGAAGGTCGTCGAACGGCCGATCCAGGGGGCGCTGGCCTGGGCGGAATGCCACAACTCTTCGCAGGTGAAATCTGTGCCAGCAGTGGCCCAGGCCGCCATCTGGTCAATCAACGCGGCACGGGGGCGCGTGGGCCGCAACCCCGCCTCCGCGATCGCCGCCTTCATCTGATCGGCATTGACGGTACGCGCTTGTGTCATGGCGTTTGATCCTCCCCTGGCTATCAGCATACCTCATCCGCTCGTACCACGCCAGTAAACGCAATATGATACCTGATCCTATTGACACATTGTATCATATTGTGGTACGTTTTTGATAGACAAAGATGATACTCAGTATCAATAGCCGATAACAACACAGCCAGCCTGGCGAACCAGGTAGGGTAGAAACGATGAAGAGACACACGCGAGACTTGGATCAATGCATGCACGGCAACGGCGCGCATTGGAGGGGCGACCAGACACAGGCGAGCCGCGAAACAACGAAAGGTCCGCTGGGGCGCGCGGGCCATCGTGCTTTGTCGCTGGCCGTGATGATGCTGGTCGTCAGCCTGTGGGTTGCCGCGTGTGGTACGACGGGCAATGGACCTTCCGCTTTTTCGTCCAATGGCGCGACGGGCGGCCAGATCCAGGTGGTCGCCACTGAGAATTTCTGGGGGAGCATCGCCGCGCAGATCGGGGGCGATCATGTGCAGGTGACCAGCATTATCAATAATCCCAATATCGATCCGCATAGTTATGAACCGACCTCGCGCGATAGTCGCACGGTCGCTGACGCGCGCTATGTCATCCTCAATGGCGTCGGGTATGATCCCTGGGCATCGCAACTGCTGGCCGCGAATCCGGTCAATGGACGCCGGGTGCTGAATATCGGCACGTACCTTGGCAAACACGTGGGGGGCAATCCGCATCTGTGGTACAGCCCAGACTATGTCACCGCCGTGGCGAACAAGATCCGCGACGACCTGAGCGCGCTGGACCCTGCCAATGCCGCCGCCTACGCGCAATCCACACAGACATTTTTGGCGACTCGATTGGCGCAATACCATAGTTTGATCGCCGAGATCAAAGCAAAGTATGCCAACACAGCGGTGGGCGCCACGGAGAGCATCTTTGCCTACCTGGCGCCCGCGCTGGGGTTGCGTTTGATCACACCGCCCGACTACCTCCGGGCGGTCTCGGAAGGTACCGAGATCTCGGCGGCCGACGAAGCGACCGTCGAACAACAGATCAACCAGAAGCAGATCGCCATACTGGTCTACAATTCGCAAAATACGCCGAATAACATTCAAGCGGCGCTAGCATTGGCCCGCGCCCAACACATCCCAATCGTCCCGATCACCGAGACGCTCGACCCAGCCACTGTGTCATTTCAACAATGGCAGAGCAGTCAGTTGCAAGCGATCGCCACCGCATTAGCACAGATGCGCGGATGACCAGAACAACAGGACTCCAAAGAAATGTAGGTACAAAGTGGACAAGATCATGATGACCGGTTCAGAACCAGCAGCCAACGGGCGACGGGCGGCCAATGAATTACCCAATAATCGGCTACCGGACCTGAAAACGGTCGCCGCGGCCGCTGACACTGCCGTCATCCAGGTGCGTGATGCGGCGGTCATCCGCGGAGGTCAGACCATCTGGCGTTCGGTGACCTTGGATGTCCATCCGGGCGAATTCGTGGCGATCCTCGGTCCCAATGGGGCGGGCAAATCGACGCTGCTCAAAGCGATACTGGGGTTGATCCCGCTGGGTACGGGAGAGATCAACGTGCTGGGTCACGCCGCGCGGCGGGGCAATCCCGCTATCGGCTATGTGCCGCAACGCCGCCACTTCGACGTGGACGTGCGCGTCCGGGGCCGCGATATCGTGCGATTAGGACTGGACGGGGGTGAATGGGGCTTTCCACTCCCCTTCCTCAATCGCCCGGCAGAACAGGATCGGGCCAGCCGCATCCAGGAGGTGATCGATATGGTGGGAGCAACAGCCTATGCTGACCGCCCCATTGGGGAGCTTTCCGGCGGCGAACAGCAACGGCTACTCATCGCGCAGGCGCTCGTCACCCGCCCGCGCATTCTGGCATTGGATGAACCGCTCGATAGTCTGGATCTGCGCAATCAGCAGGGCGTCGCCGCGGTCATCCGCCAGATCAGCCGCGAGACAGGCGCTGCCGTGCTGCTGGTCGCTCACGATGTCAATCCGATCCTCTCGGCGCTGGACCGCGTTGTCTATGTCGCGCATGGCCAGATTGCCGTCGGAACACCTGAAGAGGTCATCACGACTGCGACGCTCTCGCGGCTGTACAACACGCCGGTCGAGGTCTTACGCGCCAGCGATGGCCACATCGTCGTCGTTGGGCAGGAAGAAGAAGAGGTCAGCTACCATGCGCATCGTGCTCGCTGATAACGTGCAGATTTCATGGGATCTGGTTGCCGATCTCCAGATGATGCTGCACTACCCTTTCATGCGCAATGCGTTGCTAGCAGGAACACTCGTCGCGATTGTGGCGGGCTTGCTGGGATTCTTCATGGTGCTGCGACGCCAAAGTTTCGCCGGACACAGTCTGGCGAATGTGGGCTTCGCGGGGGCGACCGGCGCCGTCCTGATCGGCATCGCCCCCGTCGTTGGAATGTTCATCGCAGGCGCGCTCGCGGCTATCGGTATGCATCTCTTAAATCTCGGCGCGCGACAACGTCGCCAGAGCGATATTGCCATCGGCGCGATCTTTACCGCTGCCCTCGCCCTGGGATTCATCTTCCTCCATCTGGCGATCAATGAATATGCCGGCAGTGTCTATAACGTGCTCTTTGGCAACGTCCTGGGCATCGACGCCGCGCAGGTGGGGATGTTAGTCTGGGCAAGCCTCGCCATCCTCGCCATCCTCGCGACCATTGGTCGACCGTTGCTCTTTGCCTCGCTGGACCCGGATGTCGCGGCGGCGCGCGGCGTTCCGGTGCGCGCGCTGGCGCTACTCTTCCTCCTCTTGCTGGCCATGGCGGTGGCTGTCGCCGTGCAGATCGTCGGCGTATTATTGATCTTCTCCCTGTTGGTGACCCCGGCGGCAATCGCCCAAGAACTCACCGTACGGCCAGGAGTAGCGCTGGGGCTGGCCTGTGGTCTGGCCGTTGCCTTCGTCTGGCTGGGATTGGCCATCGGCTTCTTCACGCCCTACCCCACCAGCTTCTTCATCACGAGCTTCGCCTTTGGGACCTATGTGCTGGTGCGGGTCATGCAATGGGCGCGGTTGAAATTGGTACGGCGGGCCAGGCAGCAGGCGGATGGGCCGCAACCAGCAGTAGGAGGAGCCGCGTGATTACCTTAACGACTGGGACGCTCGCTCCATTCAGCCTCAATCTGATCCAGGACATCCAGCAGATGCTCATCTACACGTTCATGCGTCAAGCGTTCCTCGCGGGCACCATCCTGAGCGTGGTGGCTGGCCTGGTGGGCTATTTTGTCGTGCTACGCCACCAGACCTTCGCCGCCGAAGCACTCTCCGACGTGGCTTTCGCGGGCGCGCTGGGTGGCGCGGCATTGGGGATTGATCCGCTGGTAACCTTGCTGGCCGCAACCATCACGGCGGCGCTGGCGATGGGCCGCTTTGGCGAGCGATTGGGGAATCGCGATGTGGCGATCGGCACGACGCTGGCATGGGTGCTGGGCCTGGGAGTCCTTTTCTTAAGCCTATTCGGACTGCAGGGTAGCGCCAATGGCTCGGGGATCTCCGGTGTGACGGTGCTCTTTGGCGATATCCTGGGGATCTCCGCCGAGGAGACGCTGGCGATCGCGTTGATCAGTCTGCTGGTCGTCCTGGCTATGGCGACATTGATACGGCCGCTGCTCTTCGCCTCGCTGGATCCCGATGTGGCAGCGGCGCGGGGCGTCCCGGTGCGGGCACTGGGCCTGGGCTTCATGGTGCTCCTGGCGTTGACGGTCAGCGAAGCGACGCTAGCAGTAGGGGCGTTGCTCGTTTTCGCGCTACTCTTGCTCCCCGCCGCCATCGCTCATCAGTTGACAACGCGTCCCTATGTGGGGATGGCACTGGCGTCTGGTTTAGCGATTCTGCTGACCTGGCTGGGCATCGCCATCGGTTTCTACACCGGGCTGCCTTCCAGTGCCAGCGTCAGCTTGCTGGCTTTCCTCAGCTATGCTGCGGTCATCGGCGGCGGCGCGCTGCGGGGCACGCGTCGGCGCGCCGCCCTGGTGATCCCAGTGGACGCCGCAGCCGACTTATAGAGCATTGCGCAATGAGT
>DAIDHM010000116.1 GCA_027459705.1 Ktedonobacteria bacterium
GCAGTTCGTACAATGTTACACTCAAGTCGTTCGTTGCCATGGGGGAGGATCCTTTCGAGTGGTTCAGTTCTACTCCTGATCCACCACCTGGCAACGCGTCTTGTCAACTTCCCTTTTTCCCCACTTCTCGGGACACTATCCTACCATGTGGTATCGGCCATATCTGCTACGATGATAAGAGCAATTCACGTTTGATATAAGTATATTGGAGAAACCCCATCTCATTCTCAGGGTAGCGACAGATACACGACCATTTCAGCGAAGGATGAAGATCGCGTTCTTACGGGCCATTCCACCACCCACTGCTGGTAGTACGGCAAAGTATCAAGCCGAATATATCCCGATGGCATGCAATGTCATCTGTGGTTTCACCATTCAGAACGACGCGACGCTGATCAATTCGACGCTCAATGTTGGGGAGGTATTCACGGTGCCCGATAATTGTCCTTGATCCAATGGCGCTACAACGGAAACGAATGGCAAGCGCGAGCGAATATTGCTCGCGCTTGTTGGTTCGTTGCCCTTAGAGCACCAAAGTCAGCAGAACAGCTAAAGACGCTGTCAAGCAAGTGAAGATATCATGCATAGGGCATTCCACGCACACAGGCGAACCTGCTCGGGATCGATGCCATCCATGGGCGCGATAATCGGCCTTCTCAACCCGCGTCGAAACCATAGACGGACGGGCGTGGCCCATCCGGTGCGGGATCGCGGCACACCTCCCGTGCCGAACCGGAAGATCTGCACAAACGCGCGCGGCCTCAGCAAGCCGATCTCCCTCGCCCCCACGGGGCGCGACCTCTCCAACAATCGCGGCGTGGATCTCGTGGTCTCTGACGCGTGAGGTCGGTTGGCACCATGGCAGCATGAGGAGGTCAACGAGTGATCCCCGCATCTCTTTCTCGATCGTTATTCTGAATAGTTATCTGGGAAGAATTACCCCACCAAACTATCAACAAGGAGAAATTACCATGGCGAAGTCAAACAGTTCCCTCCTCATGAATGCGCTGGACCGCGCCGAAGTGTTGGCGATCAGCGCTGATGCCGCGCCAGTCAATACGACCCGTGGGCTCCCGTCCAGCCCAGCACCCTCAGGTTATGCGGCAACCCCACCCCCGCCGAAGCCGTCATCTGCGGCGGAATCGGCATCAGCGTTGCCGTCGACTTCAGGTGCGGGGTTCGGTGGCACCTCCGCCAAGGCCGCGCCGCCCACAGCACTGAACAGCGACGGCACGATCTCGTATCTGGATGATGTCACGGCGCAACTGGCCCAGGTGCAGTCCTGGCTCCGTAGCCACCCCAGTATGCTCAAGATCCTGGACGAGGGTATCCGCCAGGAAGTGCGCCAGATGGAGCGGCGCGTCAATGTCGTCAATATCATCACTAACCTGGGCTTCACTGTGCTGGGAACGATTCTCGGACTCTTCGGTCCGGCCATCCTCGCCTACTTCGGCGGTCGCTGAGCAAGTGGTACGGATGGGGCAGGAGCGTGGGCAACAAGCTGGATCCGGTTGGCGCGATCCGGTGGTGGATCTGTGCCCACCCTCCGCGCCATCCCTCCCAGGGTGGTCAGGGCTTGCACGATGCGCGCCCCCCTCCGTATAGTTTGAGATAGAACCGTTCGTAACCCATACAATATAGATCAAGCGGAAAGGGACCCCATGTCCACAGAACTCACCGACGCGGCGCGCGCGCTCCTCGATACGCCCCTCTTTGGCACCATCGCGACGGTCAACTCCGCCGGCGCCCCCATTCAGGCACTGGTCTGGTATATGCGCCAGGGTGAAGAGATCATCGTACACACCTCCGCGGACGCCGTGAAAACTCGCAATATCCGTCAGCACCCCTGGGCATCCCTCAGCGTCAGCGAGGGGCCGCGCTACGTGAGCGTGCGCGGCCGCGCGCGCATTGAGACCGACGAGACGACCGTGCGCCGCACCTTTCGCCAGATAGTAGAGCGCTATGTGCCACCCGAGCAGGTGGAAGGGTGGCTGACGCGCATGGGCGCGAACGCAGGCATCTCCATCTATATTCCCATCGAGCAGGTCATCGGCTCATTCTAGCCGCTATGGACGCGCCGCGCTGGCATAGAGAGACGTACGAACAAGCAGTTACCAGGTGCTTGTTCGTACGTCTCTCTCTTCAGGACCGGCCCTTGGCACAGCGTTGTGGTGGGTCATCTCGGTTTGACCTGGCGACGCTCCAAACATGAATAAGGAGAAACTATGCAGCCGCCCAATGAAGGACAATATCCGCCTCCAGGGGGATACCCACCCGCGCAGCAGTATCCTAGCCAAAATCCGCCTCCTGGGCAGTATCCGCCTTCACAGCCCTATCCGCCGCAATACCCGCCCTCACAACCTTACCCGGCGCAGTATCCGCCCTCGCAGCCTTATCCCGGGCAGTACCCACCCTCGCAGCCTTATCCCGGACAGTACCCGCCCTCGCAGCAATACCCCGGACAGTATCCACCTTCGCAGCAATACCCGCCGCCTTCTGGCCAATCGATGATGACCCAGCCACCGAAACGTTCCTCATTTGTGCGCAATCGACTCGTGGCCGGTGGGATCGCGCTGGTCATCATCCTGGCATTAGCGGGGGCGGCGGCGTGGCACGCCCAGAGCGCGCCGTCAACTCTCAAAGCCTTCTATGATGACTTCTTCAGCTATAAATATGATCAGGCATTCGCGCTGATCTGCCCTGACAAGCAGAGCTCGGTGCAACCATCATTTGACACGCTGAAGACACAGTTCCAGACCTTCCAGAACCAGGTGACCATCGATACTTCGCAATTACAATATTCCGTCAGCAATTCAAGCCTGACTTCCGCCGATGTACATGTCCATGGCAATGTGACGCTCGCGGGTGGAGGCCTCTCCCAAACGGTCACCTTTGATGAGATAGACTCGATGGCGCTCAACGGCTTTGGCTGGTGCGTCAATATCGATCAGTTCAGTACCAGTGGCTAAGGAACCTGACACTGCCTTCCGGCAAAAAGCGTGGTGCAGCCCCCTACAGGTCCTCACCACGCCGCGACAAACGCGCTCTGCCTAGCTTTCGCGAACCAGCGCACCAGGAAATACCCTGGCGCGGATCTATACGTCGTCCGCCGTCTGATCATTGCCGCCATCCAGCAGGGCGAGCAGCCATTGCTCATCATGAATCGGTATGTTGAGCTTCTGGGCGCGCGCCAACTTGGATCCTGGATCGGCTCCGACGATCAGATGCGTCAACGTCTTGGTGACGTTGCTGGCAACGGTGCCGCCGAGCCTGTGGATAGCCTCCTCAGCCTGGCCGCGTGTCATGGTCTCCAGGCGACCGGTGAGCAAGAAACTCTGACCGGCCAACGGTCCTTCAATGGTGGCCTCGGCGGGCGTATCGGCCGTCATACGCAACCCGGCCGCGCGGAGCCGCTCGATCAAGGCGCGGTGGGCGGGTTCTGCTAACCAGGACGAGAGGCTTTCGCCGATGATCGGTCCAACCCCAGGGATCGCGCCGATCGCGGTGGCATCGGCCGCCAGGATGGCATCCATCGTGCCAAAGGTGTTGGCGACCAGATACGCCACTTTCTCACCGACATGGCGAATGCCCAGCGCGAAGATCAGTCGGGGCAGCGGCTGCGCTTTACTCTGCGCAATGCTGGTCAGGACATTGGCGATACGCCGCTCTTTAAAGCCTTCGCGCTGGGCCAGGTCCGCCGCCGTGAGGTCATAGAGATCGGCTGGATCGCGGATCAGTCCGGCCGCCAGCAATTCCGCGCAGAGTTCATCGCCAACGCCGCTGATATCTAGCGCGCCCCGGCTGACGAAGTGGCGCAGCCATTCAAGCATCTGGCCAGGGCACGCCTCGACCGGATTTGAGCAATACGCCATCGCCTCATCGGGATCCTTGCGGATCGGCGCGCCACAGGCCGGGCAGGTCGTGGGCATGGTATACGGCGGAGCGAGCGGCACACCGTTGGCGTCGAGGGCACGAGCTTCCAGGATTGGCTTGACGACCTGGGGAATGACATCGCCAGCCCGCTGCACGATGACCCTGTCACCCAAACGCAGGTCTTTGCGTTGAATGTCTTCTTCATTATGCAATGACGCTTGCTTGACGATGACCCCGCCAATCACCACCGGATCCAGTTGCGCGGTGGGGTTGAGCGAGCCGGTCCGTCCGACGGTGACACGGATATCGCGCAGCGTCGTCGTCGCCTGGACGGGCGGAAATTTGAAGGCAATCGCCCAGCGCGGGTCGCGCGCGACAACACCGAGTTCTTCCTGCTGGTGGTGGTCCGCGATCTTCACGACACAACCATCGATCTCATAGGGCAGTTCAAAGCGCCGCGCCTGCCATTCCAGGCAGAAGCGTTCCACCTCGTCCCACTCCGTGAAGACACGCCAATTGGGATTGACGACGAAGCCCCA
Organism: Ktedonobacteria bacterium; assembly: GCA_027459705.1. Taxonomy (GTDB): domain Bacteria; phylum Chloroflexota; class Ktedonobacteria; order Ktedonobacterales; family JACDGC01; genus DAIDHM01. Next base: position 4,413 of record DAIDHM010000116.1, read on the forward strand.
GGCGCTGATCCATTCCAGCGCCTCCACCTGACTGGCTGGGTCTGGTCCACCTTCGACATAGCCAATCTGATATCCAAAGAAGTGTAAATTGCGCGAGCGCGTGATACGCGGATCCTTCTGGCGGAGCGATCCGGCAGCCGAGTTACGCGGGTTGGCGAAGAGATGCGGCGCGACGCCGCGCGCGGGGTCGGCGGCCGCGCTGATCTCGTTATTCACCGCCTCAAAACTGGCGATCGGCATATAGATCTCCCCCCGCACTTCGACGCGTGTGGGGAGTGGCACTGGACTGGTAACGGACTTGCCGCCTTCCGGGCGAGTGTCGTGGAGCCGCTCAGGCACATCGCGGACCGTGCGCACGTTGGCCGTGACATCTTCGCCTTCCACGCCATCGCCGCGGGTCGCCGCAATCAATAACGCGCCATTTTCATACGTCAACGCCATCGCCAGCCCGTCGATCTTCAATTCACAAACATAGGTAAAGGTAGCGTTGGGAAGGAGCGCGCGCGCGCGTTTCTCCCACGCGCGCAACTCATCGATGTTGCGCGCGTTGGCCAGCGAGAGCATGGGCCGTGGATGGCGGCGGGCGGCGAAATTCGCGGCCAGCGGTGCGCCCACCCGTTGCGTCGGCGAGTCCGGCATGACCAGGTCAGGGTCAGCAGCTTCGAGGTCGAGCAGTTCGCGCAACAACGCGTCATACTCCGCGTCGGCCATGGTCGGGTTATCTAGTTGGTAATATGCATGGTTGGCGCGCGCGATCTCCTGGCGCAAACTCTCGGCGCGCCGGGCGCGCTCTGCGGCGGTGGCGGGAATCTCGCCCATCTCAAGCTCCTCAGCTCACAAACTCTGGCAATACTATACTATTCTATTCTATGCCTGACCCGGAAGGCGGAAGGTCTGCTGCTAGTCTGATCCCGAAGATACTCTAGAGCCCACCAACATCCTAAACCAAGCTGTCTATAGCTCAGAAAAATCCGGACATCTCCTGACTTTTCCCCCTAGGCAAGAGATAGGGAATATGCTATGATGACGGTAACTTAAGGTAAACCTCAGTACTTTCGTTGATCACATCGATCACGGATGGGGGACGTCGCATGAACTTCTGGGATCATTGGTCCTGGGATCCTTTTACGGAAAACGCGCCGACCGAACCCACGGATGAAGAAGCGCTGGTAGCGGCAGCAGTAGCGGGCGATGAGGCCGCTTTTGCCCGCATCGTCGCCGCGCATCAGCATCATGTGCTGCGATTCGCCTATCGTCTTGTCCGCGACCGCGAAGACGCCATGGAGATCGCGCAGGATGTCTTCCTCTCCGCGTGGCAGAGCTTGCGCACATTTCGCGGCGATGCGCGGCTCTCGACCTGGCTCCATACGATCACCTACCGTCGTGCCCTGCGTACAATCGAAGCGCGTCAACAATATGGCAACACCCTCGCGCGTTTCGCCGATGAGCAACGCGAACGAATAGTATCGGCCTGGACGGGACTGCAGGCAGCACTTGCCGAACAGCACTGGCAACAACTGATCCGCGACCAGATCGACCGGCTTCCCACGCACTATCGCGAAGTTATCGACTTGCGACATTTGCAAGATCTCTCCTATGAAGAGATCGCCCAGCGCCAGACCATCCCCGTCAGCACGGTCAAGACGCATCTCTTCCGCGCGCGCCAGCTGTTGCGTACCCGACTGCAAGCGCTGGACGTCGCCACCCTGCGCGAAGGCCTCATGGAGCGCTTGAGCCATATCGAGATGCCGCGCGTCACTCTGCCACACGTCGAACTGCCCATGTTTGATCCACAGAGCGCGGCGCAGGCCCTCTCTGAGCGTTTTGAGCAAATCTCGGCCGGCGCGAGTGGCTTTGGCGAGATCTTGCGTGGGCATCTCCAGCATTTTGGCAACAATATCGACCTGTTGCGCGAAAATATCGAAGCGACGCTGAATGGCCAGAATGTCGACAATCTTGTATAAATCACTTGCTTCCGGACCATCCGGACCGGATTGCGCATGGTCGCAATGAGTATTATTCTGGCCCTGGGTTTGCTTGTGCTCGGCGCCGCCTGTCTGCTCTGGGGTGCGGATCGTTTCATCGATAGCGCAGGTGACCTGGCGCGAGCCTTGGGGGTCAGCGCCCTCCTGGTCGGGATCGTCCTGGCCGGACTGGAACCCGAAGAGATGTTCACCGCCGCGATCGCAGCGGCACGCAATGCGCCAGGATTGGCGCTGGGCAACGCCATCGGGACAAATATCACGATCGTCACCCTCGCCCTGGGAGTCGCGGCCTTCCTGTCGCCCTTACACATCAGTCCCCAGGTGCGATCCCAAGCGATCATTGCCACCATCGCATCGCTCATACCTATCCTGCTGCTCTTCACCGGTGTCATCTCGCGCCTGGATGGCGCGATCTGCATCAGCTTGTTCGCAATCTACACTCTTGTCCTCATTCGGGTCGACCGGGCCGCACTGGAGCGCGGCGAAGCGCTGGAAAGGTTACTGGCTGGCGAGGTATCCAATGCTGCGCGTCCGCTCCGCCGTTCGCGCACACCCGTTGAGCGCCGCGCTTATGCATTTCGCAAAGGGCGCGTCGCGCTCATTGGCCTGGCAGCAATGGTGGTGGGCGGCCCGGCGATCGTCGAAGGTGCCTTGCGATTGGCGCTGGTGAGCGGTCAGTCCCGCAGCGCAGTGGGATTAACCATCGTCTCGCTGGCTACCGGGGCGGAGATGTTGGCGCTGGCGATAGCGGCGGCGCGCCGACCCCATCAGGCTACGCAGATGGCGGATCTGCTCGTCGGTGGCATCATTGGCTCCTTCGCCTACAATCTGCTGGTGACCTTGGGCTTAGCCGCCATCATCCACCCATTGCCAGTCGACACACGAATCTCTCAGGTGGCACTGCCCGTCTTGATCGTCGCGCATCTCGTCCTGCTCATCATTGTCTGGCGCGGCAACGTACCGCGCTGGATGGCTGGCATCTTGATCATCGGCTACCTGGGCTATCTCTTTGGCGTCGTGCTCCACCCCTGACCGGACCCTCTGGCGGCACCGGAGGGTCCGGTGCCGCCTCAGTCCTCAGCGATGTGCAGCATCTGGCGGATCGGTCGCCAGCGCGCATAGAACATCAATAATACTCCCCAACCGATCACACCACCCGCAATAATGACCAGATCCACCCAGCGTAGCGCCGTCAACTCGAAGGCCGTCCGCAACCATGGCATTGCCACCACCGCCAGCGAACCCACGACCAAACCCGCCGCCAACGCCAGGATGCGTCGATCGCGCGAGAGGCGCGTGGAACGTGCGGCCACCAGTGGCAGCAAGAGGACCGTAGCGAGAGAACCATAGACCGTCAGGGCGGTACGGGCCTGCAAAAATTCACCAGCGCTGAGCGGTTGTGTCCCCCGCAACCCACCCGCAATCCAGAGTTCTGCCAGCATGACGCCGATGCCAGCAATCCCGAGCGCGATGCCAGCGGGAAGCACAAAGCGTAGCAGCGGACGGATGATACCATCGCGCGTCAACGTACCAGGCGCCGCCCACGCCACCAGGGCCAGCGCCGGTAAGGCGCCACTGATAAAGCTAAGGAGCGCGTTCTGGCGCGGCGAGAAGGGGAAATCCAGACCGATGATGCTGGTCATCACGATCAGCGCGGCGACGAAGACGCCGCGCGCCAGGAAGAGCTTCACTACTGCTTCCACCCCATGCCGGATGCGCTGGCCTTCGCGCACTGCCTGTGGTAATGGCGCGAATGAGTCTCGTAGCAGGATCAGGTCGGCGATACCGCGGGTGGCCGTGCTGCCACTACCCAATGCGATCGCTAATTGGGCACTCTTCAGCGCTGGGATGTCATTGACGCCATCACCGACCATACCCACAAACGCTCCCTGTTGGCGCAACGTGGTGATCACACGGGCCTTCAGATCGGGCGTCATTCTGCCAAAAACCGTTGTCGTGGCAACGGCGCGCGCGAAGGCGGTCTCGTCCAGCGCGCTCAAATCCGCGCCTGTCAATTGCTGGGTCTCTGGCGGGAAGCCAGCCTGACGGGCCAGAGCCAGGACCGTCGCGGGATGATCGCCCGAGATAAGTTTCAGCGTCACGCCCGCTTGGGCGAAGCCATCCAGCGTCACCCGCGCCTGTGGGCGCAAAGCATCGGTCAGGACGACCAGCGCCAGCGCGCGGAGATCACCTGGCAAGCTCGGCGCATCCGCCTCGCCCAGCGGACCAGCGGCGCCACGCGCGCAGAGGATCACGCGCTGTCCCGTCTCGGCCAGGGCAGTGACCTGCGCCAGGATCGCGGCACGCTGGCTTGGCGCGGTCGCCGTACAGGCCGACAACACCATCTCCGGCGCGCCGAGATACCACCAGCCATCCCAATCCGCATCGCCACCGCGCAACGCGCTCCACTTATAGCGCGGGTCAAAGGGAACCTCGTCCGATGGCCGATGGGTCGCTGCGGGGAACGCCGTGCGCAACGCGTCGATGGTCGCGTTGCGCATCGTCGCCGCAGCGGCATAGACGCCGACCCAGGTCCGCGCTGCTGCTTCGGAAATATCGAGCGGCACCAGTTGCTCCACGACCAGCTCGCCCGTCGTGAGCGTCCCAGTCTTATC
>DAIDHM010000082.1 GCA_027459705.1 Ktedonobacteria bacterium
AGCAGGGGGTAGAGTAGCCCTGCAGGGCTACTCTACCCCCTGCTTGTTCCTACTCATGCCCATCGCTTGCTCCAATTTTCCCCACTTCCTGGGACGTATACCATGGTAGGTGAGGAACAATTCTTCACCAACTCCTCAAAAAGAAGGAACACAATCATGCAGATCAATTCAGCTGCCGCCGCCGCTTCCATGGCTGCTTCCCAGGCAGTCGGCAATACGCCACGCCCGATGCCTGCTACCAGCGCGGGCACTGTCGCCCCCGCCGCAACGGTCTCCATCTCGCAATCTGCTCAGCATCTTGCTCAGTCCGCGAGCCAGAGCGCTCCTCCGGCACGGCATGATGGCGATGGAGATGGGAAATAGCGTTCCACGCATGCGTCATGTCATTGGATTGCCCCCTTGTCGTTGAGATGAGGGGGCAATTATCTATATCGGCGATGTCCATGAGTTGAATGGGTGGGGATCCTCAGGCGTGCAGTCCAGGGCGGATGGCGCTGAAATCATCGAGCAAAAGCGGGCTGTGTGAGCGGAAGGCTTCGGCGTATGCGACCCCGAAGATGCGCCCAATATGCTGATCTTCAGCTTCATAGAGTTCCAACAGCTGGTCGCCCGCCGCGACCGCAAAGATGGCGGCATATTCCGCCAATGCCCGCCGTTTGCGCTCGTAGGTCGCGCTGACATCGATCGCAAAGGCGAAGTCACCACCCCAGGCTGGTTCCATCTTGCAGTGGGGGAAGAAGAGCCGTTCGACCTTCCACGGTGCGGTCGTTGCCAGCAACTCACCACCAGGAACCTGATCCCAGTTCGCGAGGCGGGCGTAGAAGACTGCCGCCTGAACCAGTGGCCCGATGGCCGCGTGGTCGGGGTGGACGCAGGCGTCGGTCGTCCCGAAGACCCACCGTGGCTGATGCTGGCGGATCAGCGCGGCGATGCGCAGCCGTAGCGGAATGGTGTCAGCGATAAAACGATCCTGCTCGTCCAGCACCACACGGTCCGCGCCGAGAATGGCGGCAGCGCGTGCCGCTTGCTGGGCCCGTTCGCCGGGTTGAGCGAAATCGGCGGGTTCGCCGGGGCAGAGATCGACGAGCAACACGCGTAATCCCTGGTCTACCAGCTTGGCGATGGTTGCTCCCATCTGCACTTCAGCGTCATCCGGGTGCGCGGCGATGACGAGGGCGTCATAGGGCATGGGATGCGATCCTTTCACCGGTCATCCGACAGACATGATCCAAACGGATGCTGGTATTGACTTTATGAATATATAGTAATATAATTGGAAGCAAGACGTCAAGGACGCCCCATCACGGCGGCGTCTCAAATAACTAGCCCGTCGTTGTGGGCAGCTATATGGGCCAGCGATGGGCGCAGAACAGGAGCGAACATGCAGAATCGTATCGGCGGCGCCGGGCAGCGCATCCCCACCCTCACCGTGCAAGAGACCTGGGACCGACTGCAGACCCCGACAGAATCCGAGGAGGCGCCCGTCTTGATCGATGTGCGTGAGACCTGGGAATTTCAACAGGGACACGCGCGCGGGGCACGCAATATTCCGCTCAGTGATTTCAATAGCCAACTCTCGACGATCCCGACCGATCGTGATGTCTTCTTCATTTGTCAGAGCGGTAACCGTAGCGCCGCAGTCACCAAAGCGATGATCCAGGCGGGCTACAGCCGCGTCTTTAACGTGCATGGTGGCACGACTGTCTGGATGATGCATCAGTTGCCGTTAGGCTAGTCGACGCGCACGCGGCGCGACCAGTGTTCAGCGCTGGCCGCGCCGTACTGTTTGTGCCCGCGGTTTCAATGCGGCAGCGGTGAGATGCGTTTGTGACCAGTGGAAAACCTCAGCAATGGAGGAAATTCCTCTGCAGCATCTCCAGGAATTGCGGGCGATGGGCTGACATCCACTCCGCGCGGCGGAGCAGTCCGCGCAGACTGCGGACGACATCCTCTGGCTTTGCCAGCCCCTGCCGCCAGCGCGCGGCACGATAGACAAACGAAGTCGCGTCGCGCAACGCCATCAGTGTCGGCATGGCCGCGACCTCATCCGGATTCAGCGTTAAGCCGCTGGCATAGCCCGCGACGAAGGCATCCAGTATTGGCCACTCCGCGCCAGTGCCATAGCGCTGACCAGCCCACCAACAGAGCGGCGGGATGAGATCCAACGCCCGGAGATCGGGCGCGCAGAACTCGAAGTCCAGGATTGCCACAATGTGGCGGTCTGCTACCAGGCAATTCGATTCATCGAAGTCGCCGTGGATCAACTGTTGGGGCAGTGTGGCATAGAGCGTGGGGATGCTGGTGGCGAGCATCGTGAGCATCGCCACTCCGGCGCGGCGTTCTTCCGGCGCGATCGGCAACTCCGTCAGCAGGCGTATGGGGTCGGGCACCGCTGGCGTCTGAAATACCATCGCCCCGTAAGTCGGTCGTGATGGTGGGGTGTCACCATCCAGCGCGATCGTCGCCAGCGCGCGATCCAGGGTTGCCAGCGCCACGCCTGCCGCGGTAGTTATGGGAAGATCATCCGTTGGTGGCAACGTGCCGGTGAGGTATGGAGTAAGCACCGCAAGGGCGGCGTGGCCATCATCCAGGCAGCGCAGACCGTCATCACCAGACGGGGTGGCGAGAGGGCTCGGCAAGGCGAATGGCAGCGTGATTTCGCCAAGTCCGCGGAGAATCGCGTTGGTGGCGCGTGTCCGGTCAAAAGCATCTGCCCCATGGACGATACGCAATACATAGCGCTGGCCATTGCCCGCCAGCACCTCCAGTACGACATTGTTGAGTCCGCCGACCAGGTGGCGCGTCGCATATGGTTGCGGTAGCGCCCATTGCGCGAGCAGGGCCGGATAATCCAAAGCCATGCTAGACCTCCGCCCATTGAAAATATACAATTATGCGAATCTCAGACCATCGATACGGGGAATCCAGGGAGTCGCGTCCGAAAAGTATACAACAATGCCCCGACTGGTAGTATCGCCTACCGGCGGGGCATTGCTGCAGTCTGCTTCAGGCAGAGGGGTTATGAAGTTCGGCGGCCGTTAACGATAGGTTGCTTAGGCTGAGCGAAGATCATGCGGCCTGCGACCGTCTGGAGGACGCGCGTGACGACGACCTCGACCTCGAGATTCAAATAGGCTTTGCCGCCCTCAACCACGATCATCGTGCCATCATCCAGGTACCCGACGCCCTGGCTGGGCTCTTTGCCTTCCTGGATGATCTTCACGTCCATCTCCTCACCAGGCAGCAGGGCAGGTTTGACGGCATTGGCCAATTCGTTGATATTCAGGACCTTGATGCCCTGCAGTTCCGCGACCTTGTTCAGATTGAAATCGTTAGTGATGATGGGCGAGTGGAGTTGGCGCGCTAATTTTACCAGCTTGTGGTCAACCTCGGGGATATTGTCGAAATCCGCGTCCGTAATCTCCACCGGAACAGTGGTCTCTTTTTGTAAGCGATTCAGGATATCCAGGCCGCGGCGCCCACGGTTGCGACGCAACGTATCGGCGGAATCCGCGATATGCTGCAATTCTTCCAGGACGAAACGCGGAACGACCAACGTCCCCATGATGAAGCCCGTCTGGCTGATATCCGCGATCCGGCCATCGATAATCGCGCTGGTATCGACCAAGACCGAGAGCGGCGGAGCGGGCTTTTCCACGACCTTTTCCTGGCGATTGCGGCCGCGGCGACCAGAAGTTACGGAACGCTCTTCTGGATCGGACTCTTCACGGTCGGCGGCCTCGCGACGGCGGTGGAAAAAGTTCACAAATGAGCGGGTAAGCTCATCGCGCTTCAAGAGGCCAACGGCAATACCCAGATAACCAAAAAGAATCGCGGCGAGGAGTGGCAACCAGTAATTGAGATTGAAGGCATGGACCTGTGCCAGGGGAATCGTCAAAATTCCGGCGATGACAGAGCCAACGAGCAATCCAATCGTACCGCTGATAATATCTTGACCTTTGGCGAGATTAATCTGGGTGCCAATCCAGCGAATAAGTGCAAGGAGCGCATATGGCGCGACAAGGACGATAATGCCAACCAGGATGGCCCAGGGCCAGGAATCTGCGAACGCCCCAATGCGCGGGTACGCATCACCGGGTTTCGCGAAGAGCGCAAAGGCGACCCCAACGAAAGCCGCCGCAACGACACCGAAGAATTGGAGGGCACGCAAAGTTCGCCTGGACTTTTTCGGCGTGGGTGTCGGTGGTGGCGCTTCATCCTGGTCTTTGACCAGGATAGGGGGAATCTCCCCATCGAATGCTACATTCTCTTGCATAAGTCCCCTTCCCTTGTTTGCCACAAGGCCAAAGGACCGCGCCGGGTCGATCGCGGTCGATTCGTGTAATTCGCTGAGTGAGGGAAGCTGCTTTTCGGAAGTGCTTCCCACGATCTTATCTATCATACCTTTAATCCCTTGCTTCGTCAATAGCGAGATGCAGTGCTTCCGCCAAACTCGCCGCGGGGATCAGGGTGAGATCCCCAAACTCATTGGCCGGTAAGTCACTCGCGCGGGGGACGACACAGCGGCGGAAGCCCATGCGGGCAGCTTCACGCACGCGCTGTTCCAATCTAGCAACTGTCCGCAATTCACCGCCAAGGCCGACTTCGCCGATCACGGCCAAATCGGCCCCCAACCTTTGATCTTTGACACTCGAAGCAATGGCGGCGGCGATGCCCAGATCGACGGCTGGTTCCTCGAGTTCGAGTCCCCCCACCACATTGACATAGACATCGTGCTGCCCCAGGCGGAGGCCAACGCGCTTGCCGATCACCGCGAGAAGCATCAAAACGCGCGTATGATCAACCCCGGTCACCGTGCGAGTCGGTGTGCCATAACTGGTGGGCGAAGCGAGAGCCTGGATCTCGACCAGGAGTGGTCGTGTGCCCTCCAGACTGACAGTGACTGCAGAGCCAGTGGCGCGTTGGGCGCGATCCGCGAGGAAGATGCCGCTGGGATCGGTCACCTCCACCATACCGGTAGATCGCATCTCGAAGATACCCACCTCGGTGGCGCCAAAGCGGTTTTTGACACTGCGCACAAGGCGATAGCTATGGAAGCGCTCGCCTTCTAAATAGAGGACGACATCGACGATATGCTCGAGCGCGCGCGGACCAGCAACCGTACCGTCTTTCGTGACATGCCCGATCACGAAGATAGGAAACTGCTGTTCCTTAGCCAAACGCATCAAGCGCATCGTACACTCGCGAACCTGGCTGACTGAACCGGGGGCGGAAGTGAGCGCGTCGGTTGCAATGGTCTGAATAGAATCGATGACTATCACGCCAGGCAGCAAGTTCCGCGCCGTATCTATGATTGCTTCCACCTGAGTCTCGGCACAGAGATACAGGTGCTCGCCATCAATGCCGAACCGTTCGGCGCGGAGTTTCACCTGCTGCGGCGATTCCTCCGCGGAGACATAGAGAGCGGGTTGCTGGTTGGTTCCGATCAGCGCGGCGATCTGCAACAGGAGGGTGCTCTTGCCAATACCTGGTTCGCCCCCCAGCAAGATCAACGCACCCGGGACGATGCCGCCTCCCAGCACTCGATCCATCTCGCTCATATGGGTTGCGATACGCCGACCCGCGGTCGGTTGGATCTGACTGATGGGCACTGCCAGCGCGGAAGTGGCATGTGAGGTGTTGGCTGGGGTGGCGGGCTGTCGCACCGTCTCGACCAGGCTATTCCAGGCACCACACTCCGCGCAACGTCCGCCATATTTGGGGGTCATTGCGCCGCACTGCTGGCAGATGTAGATAGTTTGAGTCTTTGGCATCGATGTTCCGTTCAAGCTCCAGCGACAGGATCTACAAGGAGCATAGCAATGGTGACTGATAAATACCTGAAGATGCGCTGAGGAATCGATGAAGGAGGTCGCACTATGGTTGAGGATAGACCGCGGCGGGATATATCGGGATGCTCCCGATATATCCCGCCGCTGAGTCACTGTCTTCAGTTCAGGTCTGAACCACCTGGACTGCCAGACGAAGCACCGTCGCCAGCTGCAGCGGGGAGCGCTGCCTCAGTTTCGGCTTCTGGCAATGCCGGGTAAGGCCGAGGTGGTTGATCCTGGGCTTCCAGAACGAGCACTCCATCGCGCACATACGCGGTAACCTGTTGGCCAGCATGGTACTTGCCTTGTAGCAAGCCTTCCGCCAGCGGATCTTCGACCATATTCTGGATGGTGCGGCGCAGAGGCCGCGCGCCATACTGTTGGTCGAAGCCCTTCTCAACCAGGAAGTCTTTGGCTTCCTGGGGCACCGACAGCACAATGTTTTGCTCGGTGAGCTGCTTGGTCACACGACTGAGGAGCAGGTCCACAATCGACCGCATCTGCTCCAATTGCAGCTGATGGAAGACGATGGTGGCGTCGATGCGGTTCAAGAACTCCGGCTTGAAGGTGTTCTTGAGTTCGCTGAGCACCCGCTCTTTCATATCCTCATAGTTGGCTTGCACTTGCTTGAGGGCATCGCGTCCCGAGGTGAACGAGATCGCGCCGCGTTGCATCTGCTGAGCGCCAACATTAGAGGTCATGATAATGATCGTGTTGCGGAAGTCGACGGTCCGGCCCTTAGCGTCGGTCAACTTGCCATCTTCCAGGATCTGGAGCAGCATGTTGAAGACGTCAGGGTGGGCCTTCTCAATCTCGTCCAGCAAGATGACCGAGTAGCTCTTGCGGCGAACTGCTTCGGTCAACTGGCCACCCTCTTCATAGCCAACATAGCCAGGAGGAGCGCCAACCAGGCGAGCGGCGGCGTGGCGTTCCATGAATTCCGACATATCGATTTTGATGAGAGCATCTTCGCTACCGAACATAAATTCGGCCAGCGCTTTCGCCAACTCCGTCTTACCGACACCGGTTGGACCCATGAACATGAACGATCCGATCGGGCGCTTGGGATCCTTGAGTCCGGCGCGGGCCCGCCGCACCGCACGACTGATCGTCGTGATGGCATCGTCCTGGCCGATGACGCGTTTGTGCAGCGCATCTTCCATCTGCAAGAGCCGGGTCGACTCATCCTGGTCGATCGCCTTGACGGGGATACCCGTCCACATCGCGACGATAATCGCGATGTCCTCGGCGGTGACGACCGGCTTGTCGCTGCCCTGGTCCCGCTGCCAGCCCGATTCCAGGCGACTGATGCGATCGCGGAGCTTGACCTCGCGCTCGCGCGCCGTCGCGGCTGCCTCATAATCCTGATTGCGGATCGCGTCTTCTTTCTCGCGCAGGACCGCTTCCAACGCTTTAGACGCTTCCTTGATGTTGAGAGGCGTTACGGAGATCTGCATGCGCACCCGGCTGGAGGCCTCGTCGATCAGGTCGATGGCTTTGTCGGGGAGCGAGCGATCGGTGATGTAGCGACTCGACATCTCCGCAGCGGCCTTGAGGGCCTCATCGCTGATCTTCAGGCGATGATGCTGCTCGTAACGTTCGCGGATGCCTTTCAGGATCTCGATCGTTTCTTCGACGTTCGGCTCGCGGACGATAACTTCCTGAAAGCGCCGCTGCAACGCCTGGTCCCGCTCGATATACTTGCGATATTCGTCGAGCGTCGTAGCACCGATGCACTGCAACTCGCCACGTGAGAGGGCTGGTTTCAGGATGTTCGCCGCGTCGACCGCACCTTCCGCCGCGCCTGCGCCGACGAGGGTATGCACCTCATCGATGAAGATGATGCAGTCGCCGCTGGAGCGGATCTCCTCAATAATCTTCTTGAGGCGCTCTTCGAACTCGCCACGATACTTCGTGCCCGCGACCAGGGAGCCAACATCCAGCGTCAAGAGCCTCTTGCCAGCGATGGTCTCGGGGACTTCGTTATTAATAATACGCTGGGCCAGACCTTCGACGATGGCTGTCTTGCCAACGCCTGGTTCGCCGATCAGCGCGGGATTGTTCTTGGTACGCCTGGAGAGGATCTGGATGACGCGCTCAATCTCTGCGTCGCGACCGATGACCGGATCCAATTTACCGGCCCGTGCCGCGGCGGTGAGATCGATGCCCATCTGATCGATCGTTGGCGTCTTGGAATGGCGATCTCGCTCCATGCGCGTCGGGCTCTCGCCTTTATTCGACAGGATCTGGATCGTGGTGGTCCGTACTTTTTCGAGGTTCACCCCCAGGCTCTCCAGGACGCCAGCGGCGATCCCTTCGCCTTCGCGGACCAGGCCGAGCAGTAAATGCTCCGTCCCAATATAGTGATGATTGAGGCGGCGGGCTTCATCCACGGCCAACTCAATCACTTTTTTAGCCCGTGGTGTCAGGCCGATCTCACCGAGCACGATACGGTCGCCCCGACCAATGATGAACTCGACGGCGCTCCGCACCTTGTTGAGTTCCACACCGAGATTATTGAGAACCTGCGCCGCAACGCCTTCGCCCTCGCGGACCAGCCCGAGGAGCAGATGCTCAGTGCCGATATAATTGTGGTTGAAGCGCTGCGCTTCTTCCTGAGCCAGGGCCAACACTTTGCGGGCCCGTTCCGTGAATTTGTCGAAACGATCACGTTCGTTCACCTGTTTGTCGCCCCCCTTTCAAGGCTGAGGGAGGAACAGACCATCTGCCCACCCAGGTAAACTATTGTTGCTATTTTACGACAGATATGCTGTAGCGTCAAGGTAACACTCTCGACCTCTAAGCAATCATGGAATCGCGCTGTATAGGATAAACCAGGGGATCTCGTCCGGATCTTGGCCATGCTCGACATCGGTCGATCCGCGCGTCATTTCAGGGGAGTGCGCGAATCAACGAAGGACCAGCCTTTCTCCATGTTCCTACTTTCTATTCTACCGTACCTCCGCAAAACGGAAGATCGGCTATATGGGTAGGTCGGCCTGGGCAAAGCACATCAGTTGCCAGATTGTGAAGAATGCACGCTTTCACTTGCTCCACGATTGCTCATTCTGCCATTCGCCGGAGTTGCGCACTCGCTTGCCGCAAGAGATCATCCCCTTTGCAAAAAGCGAAACGGATCGTTGTTCCGGCCAGTGCCGCATGCTCAGCGCTATAGAATGCCGTTGGCGGGATCGCGGCGACCCCGGTCCGCGCGATCAATTCGCGCGCGAAGGTATTGGGCGGTCCGCTAAAATGTTGTCCATAATCGGCGAGTATGTAATAAGCGCCCTGCGGTGCCTGGCAGGTGAAGCCCGCCGCCAGCAGTCCATCCAGCAGGATCTGGCGTTTCGCCGCGTACATTGTCTGATAGCCTATAAAATATGAGTCGGGCAACTCCAGTGCCGCGGCGATTGCGACCTGGCTGGGGTGGTGCACCGCGAAGGTGATGAATTGATGCGCTCGCCCCACACCCGCGATGAGTTCCTCCGGCCCATGCACCCAGCCGACTTTCCAGCCGGTCGCGCTGAAGAGCTTCCCCGCGCTCCCCACGGTGACGGTCCGCGCGAACATCCCCGGTAACGACGCCATCGGGATGTGCCGCGCATCGTCGTACAACAAATGGTCATACACCTCGTCCGCGATTACGGTCAGGTCAAATTCCTGACAGATCACGGCGATCTCTTCCATCTCGGCGCGGGTGAATACGCGACCCGTCGGATTATGCGGCGTGTTGAGGATGATCGCGCGCGTCCGCGGAGTCACTGCCGCGCGCAGTTCGTCCATATCCAATGTCCAGTCGGGACCATGGAGGGGAACGTACACCGGCATACCACCGGCCATCAATATATTCGGGACATACGAGTCATAGAATGGCTCGATGACGATAACTTCATCGCCAGGATCTGTCAATCCCAGCACCGCGGCGAAGATCCCTTCGGTAGCGCCAGCCGTGATGACGACACCCGCGGTGGGTTCGATCGCCAGATCATAAAAGCGTCGCGCATGGTCGGCGACCGCGCGCCGCAACGCGACCGTGCCTGGCCCCGGTGCATACTGATTGTGTCCACCGTCACGCGCCGCTCGCGTCAGCGCCTCCACAATTTCGGCCGGTGGTTCCCAGTCCGGCTTCCCCTGGCCCAGGTTGATCGCTCCTGTTTCTAGCGCCAATTGGTTGATTTCTGTGAAGATGGTTGTCCCGAAAGGATCGACACGCCGCGCCGCGACTGCCATTGTCATCTCCTCCGCCATTGTGGGATATCCTGGCCGGTTTCATGATGTGTACAGTACACCATAACATTGACCCTTCAGCCAAAAGCAAGAATGAACCGCGAGCGACCAGTGACCTATGTTGATGCCTACCCCATCGGCCCTGCTCATTGAGGGCTTCAGGGTAATACACAAGATCGCCCTGCGCAGTTATACTGAAGCACACGAACAGGCATTGCCTGACGCCAGCCGCCGTGCACGGAATATCCCCGGAAGGGTGCCCCTGCGCCTGGACGGAACAGACACACCAGGTAAGCGCACATCGCGCGACTGTTTGCGGAACGGATTTGTTCACCGCCAAGGCAGGAGCGTCATATGGTACGTAACGTTCGCTCGCTTGTGTTCGTCCGACTCTTGCCCATCCTGGTCCTCATAGGGGCCACCGTCACCCAACTGCAATCCGCGGCAGCGGCGCCGCTGCGTCGGCTGACCGTGACGGCCTGCGCGAATGACCAGCAACTACAAGCGGACATCGGCCAGGCCAATGCTGACCACAGCAGTACGCGCATCACGTTCAGATGTCCCACACGGCCAACGGTCATCCCCATCACCACCGGGACGCTCCAGATCTCCGGCCAGGTCAGCATCGACGGTGGCGGGTATGTCACCCTGGATGGTGGGCATCATATGGCCAGCGGGGTGATGATCTTCTTCGTCACCAGCTCCGGACATCTCAGCATCGAACGGCTCACCCTCCAGCACGGTTTTGCCTCAGGTAGCGGGGGCGCCATCCTCAATGCCGGGACCCTCGACATTGTGGACAGCCAGGTGAGCGCCAATGACGCGGTGGATAATGGCGGTGCCATCGCCAATGCGGGAACCCTGTCCATCACCGCCAGCACATT
This sequence comes from Ktedonobacteria bacterium, assembly GCA_027459705.1. Taxonomy (GTDB): domain Bacteria; phylum Chloroflexota; class Ktedonobacteria; order Ktedonobacterales; family JACDGC01; genus DAIDHM01. The sequence continues at coordinate 10,943 of DAIDHM010000082.1, forward strand.
GGATGGCAACATCGCTGACAATGGCAATGGCGGCGCCATCGACAATGTCGCGGGGACCACGACGATCATCGCCAGCACGCTCAGCAACGGGTCCGCTGACAATGGGTATGGTGGGGGCGTCTATAACGACACACCTGGCACCCTCGTGATCACCGCCAGTACCTTGATTGGCAATCACGCCGATGGCGATGCGGGTGGTGGTGTCTATAATGCTGGCACCTTCCATCTGCTCAGCAGTACCCTGAGCGGCAACCACGCCAACGGTGGCTCCGGCGGTGGCATCGCCAATACCGGATCGACCCTGCTCACGCAGAGCACCCTGACTGGCAATACCGCGAGCGCCTTCGCGGGCATCCAGGCTGCCAATGGCTCGGTGGCTGTCGCCAGCAGTATTGTCGCGGGCAACACGGGGGGCGACTGTTCCAGTGCCATCACGGATAACGGTGATAACCTGGACGGCGATGGCAGTTGTGGATTCACGACCACCGCGGCGGCCAGCGCCGTCTTCAGCGCGCAAGGACTCGCCCTGCATGGAGGGCCAACGGCGACGATCGCGCTCCTCAGCAGCGCGAGCAACCCCGCGCTGACGGGGGTTCCCGCGAACCTCTGTCCCTCCCTTGATCAGCGAGGCTATTTCAAACCGTTCACGGGAGCCGCTTGCGCGATAGGCGCATATCAGCCAACCTATATAGCGACGCAGCGTGCCTGGATGGCTGCCTTCGTCAGAGCGGTACGCCAGGTACACGCGCGGGGTACCGCGCCGTCACACCTGGATCAGCTGGCGCGGGCCATCCAGAGGGATATACTTGCGGGTCGCGCCACTGTCGCCCAAAGGGACCTCGCCACGTTCAGCGGATATGTTCAGGCGCAGTCCGGTCACCAACTGACAGCGGCGGCGGCGCAGACGTTGATAAGCTATGCGCAAACCGTACGCGCCGCGCTCGGTTCGCCACCCGCGGCGTGAGGGTGCCAATCACGACCGAGCCATGACCCCGCACGACCAGGAGATGCGTCACCTCCTGGTTGTGCAGCAGCGTGGATGTTGGCGGCCAGCGAGCAATCGATTGCTCGCTGGC